>CALZAG010000066.1 GCA_945613045.1 uncultured Clostridia bacterium
CTTTCAATATGATGCGTCAGCTCGTGGTGCAGGGTCTTCTGGAGCCTGCGGCGGAACAGCTCATCGTCCATATCGCCGTAAAGCTCCACAAAGGAGCCGTAATACAGCTCGATATAGCGACCCATGCCGTTGCGGAAATATGTGCCGAGGGTGTAACGGCCATCCTCGCTCTTACGGGACTCCTCCACGAAGCTTATCCCGCCGTTTAAATTGTTGAAAATCTCCTCCGGAAGCGCATCGACAAGATCGTCAAGCACATATCCGGCTTCCTCATAGCTCAACATATCAGTGCGCCTCCGCCCAGCTATGGCCGATCTTGGCATCGACCGTCAGCGGTACGCTGAGCTTCGCGGCGCCGCTCATCTCCTCGCTCAGGAGCTCTGCAACGCGCTGGGCCTCATGCTCGGGACATTCGCAGATGAGCTCATCATGAACCTGAAGGATGAGCTTCGACTCAAGCCCCTCGGCCTTGAGTCTGTTATAAACATTTACCATGGCAAGCTTAATTATATCCGCCGCGGTACCCTGGATGGGCATATTAAGCGCCACCCGCTCCCCGAAGGAGCGCGTATTGAAGTTTGACGACTTCAGCTCCGGAAGCGCCCTGCGGCGGTTATACAGGGTCTTTACATAGCCCTCCGCCTTTGCCTTTTCCACGATATTCTTCATATATTCGCGCACACCGCTGTATTTTTCAAGATATGCGTCCATATAGGCCTTTGCCTCGTTGGGGAAAACACCTATATCCTGAGCCAGAGACCATGAGGATATGCCGTAAACGATTCCGAAATTGACGGCCTTTGCGCGGCTGCGCTGGAGGCTCGTTACTTCGCTGAGCGGTGTGTTGAAGACCTGAGAGGCTGTAACCCTGTGGATATCCTCGCCGCTCATGAAGGCTGCCTGCATATGCTCATCACCGGAGATATGGGCCAGAAGCCTGAGCTCTATCTGGCTGTAGTCGGCGTCAACGAGCACCTTGCCCTCCGATGCGATGAACATTTTTCTTATCTGGGCGCCCAGTTCTTTTCTGACGGGGATATTCTGAAGATTGGGCTCCGTGCTCGAGAGCCTGCCGGTCGCGGTCACGGTCATCTGGAAGTTCGTGCGGATGCGCCCGTCCGGGTCTATAAGCTTCAAAAGCCCGTCGGCATAGGTGGACTTGAGCTTTGTGAGCATACGGTAATCGAGTATCATCTCTATGATGGGATGCTTGCCGCGCAGCTTTTCAAGAACGTCGGCGTTCGTGCTCCAGCCGGTCTTGGTCTTTTTGCCCGCGGGAAGCACAAGCCGCTCAAAAAGCACCTCGCCGAGCTGCTTCGGGGAATTGATGTTGAATTCTCCGCCCGCCTGCTTATAGATCTCATTGCGCAGAGCGTCGATAGAGCCCGTGAGACTGTCGCCAAAGGCGCTGAGCGCCATTCTGTCCACCATAAAGCCGGTGTCCTGCATTTCAGCAAGCACTCTGCACAGCGGAAGCTCAATCTCATAATACAGCTTATCCATTTGAAGCTCTTTGAGCTTTTCTTCGGTGACGGGCTTGAGCCTGTATATCGCCTCGGCGCCGCTAAGCTCCGCGCCGCAGTAGCGCATGGACACACGATGCAGGTCATAATCGCTCTCAGTCGCGTCGAGCAGGTACGCCGCCAGCGCTGTATCGTATACAAATCCGTCGAGCGGCAGGCCCTCGGCCAAAAGCCGCGACATCAGCTCCTTGACATTGTGAGAGACCTTCTTTACCCCGTCGGAGAATACGAGCCGCAGCAGCTTGTCGTAGTCGTCGCCCAAGGCGCTCCAATGGGCGGTATAAACGGTTTTACCGTCGCATATCTCAAGGCTGTCAAGGTTTTCGCCGGCAGTTACCGCGATAAGCTCCGCCGTCTTGACAGCTTTGCACAGCTCATCGTAGGTCGGAGCGTCGGATCTGTGCATATGGCTTATCTCCGCGGCCCCGGAAGTATCCTGAGAAGCCTCTATCCCCCATTTTTCGATGAATTTATTAAAGCCCAGCTTTTTGAAAAGCCCGTACAGACCGCTCTTGTAGTTTTCGTTCCAAAGCGCGTCAGCAGGCTCAAATTTTATCGGCACGGCCGTGCAAATGGTTGCAAGCTCATAGGAAAGCTCCGCGCTCTCCCTGCCCTCACGCAGTTTTTTGCGCACGTTTTCCTTGATGTCAAGCTCATCGAGCTTCTCATATATATTCTGCAGGGTTCCATACCTCTGCACAAGATCCATTGCGGTCTTCTCGCCGACGCCCGCGACTCCGGGTATATTATCCGAGCTATCGCCCATGAGTGCCTTCAGATCGATGATGCGGACCGGCTCGAAGCCGTATTCCTCGCGGAAAAGCTCCGGCGTGTATTCCTTCGTCTCGGTCTGACCCATACGGCTTTTGACATGGCAGACGTGGGTCGTTTCGCTTATAAGCTGAAAGCTGTCCTTATCGCCGGTCACAATGCGGCAGTCCCAGCCGGAGGCCTCGCAGCGCTTTCCGACTGTGCCGAGCAGATCGTCCGCCTCGTAGCCTTCGAGCTCAAGGCGCAGTATGCCCATCTCGTCAAGTACTTCCTTGAGAATAGGTATCTGCACGGCCAGTTCCTCGGGCATACCCTTGCGCTGTGCCTTATAGCCGTCGTAGCGCTTGTGCCTGAAGGTGGGCGCTTTGAGGTCAAAGGCCACGCACAGGCTGTCCGGCTTTTCGGCGTCAATGAGCTTTCTCAGTATCGCAAGGAAGCCGTAGACGCCGTTTGTCGGCGTTCCGTCGGGAGCGCTGAGCTGGCGGATGCCGTAAAAGGCTCTGTTTACTATGCTGTTGCCGTCTAAAATCACGAGTTTCATTTCTTTTCCTCACCGCGCAGTCTGACTATCTCGTCGCGGAGCTGGGCTGCAAGCTCAAACTCCAGCATTTTTGCGGCGGCCTTCATTTCTTTTTCAAGCCTTTCTATGAGCTCTTTGCGCTCGCTTCGGGTCATTTTCACGCCGTCGGCTCGCTTTAGCGTACGCTCGCTCTCGCTCGATATCTCGATTAGCTCGCGCACGCCCTTGATTATCGTTTTGGGCACGATGCCGTTTGCCTCGTTATACGCCGACTGCTTTGCGCGGCGGCGCTCGGTCTCATCAATGGCCAGTCGCATTGAGCGGGTCACGGTGTCCGCGTACATGATGACAAGTCCCTCAGCGTTGCGGGCCGCTCTGCCTATCGTCTGGATAAGGCTCGTCTCACTGCGCAAGAAGCCCTCTTTGTCCGCATCGAGAATGGCCACAAGGCTCACCTCCGGCAGGTCAAGACCCTCGCGCAGGAGGTTTATACCCACGAGCACGTCAAAATCGCCCAAGCGCAGGCCGCGTATTATCTCCATGCGCTCGATAGCACCTATATCGTGGTGCATATAGCGGCATTTTATACCTGCATTGCCGAGATATTCGGTGAGATCCTCAGCCATTTTTTTGGTGAGCGTAGTTACCAGTGTGCGCTGGTTTTTCTCAACACGGAGGTTTATTTCGCTTATCAGATCATCTATCTGCCCCTCGATAGGTCGGACGGATATCTCCGGATCCAGAAGTCCGGTCGGTCTTATTATCTGCTCGGCGATCTGCCCCGCCCTCTCGCGCTCAAAGTCTCCGGGAGTGGCGGAAACATACACCGCCTGATTTATTCTCTCCTGAAATTCCTCAAACTTCAGGGGTCTGTTATCATACGCCGAGGGCAGACGGAATCCGTACTCAACAAGAGAATCCTTGCGGGCGCGGTCGCCGCGGTACATTGCTCTCACCTGAGGCAGGGTAACATGGCTCTCATCCACGAACAGCAGGAAATCCTTCGGGAAATAGTCGAGCAGCGTCATAGGCGCGCTGCCAACGGCACGGCCGGATATTATTCGGGAATAGTTTTCGATGCCCGAGCAATAGCCGAGCTCCTGCATCATCTCGATATCATAATTCGTGCGCTGTGATATGCGCTGCGCTTCAAGCAGCTTGCCGTTTTCCTCAAAATATTTGACTCTCTCATCGCACTCTGCTCGGATATCGGCGATCGCCCGCGACATTTTTTCCTTACTGACGACATAATGGCTGGCGGGATATACGGCAGCGTGGTTCAGATAGCGCAGCACGGTGCCGGTCACGACGTTTATCTCGCTTATCCTGTCGACCTCATCGCCGAAGAATTCCACCCTTATAGCCTTGTCGTTAGAATACGCCGGAAAAATCTCGACAGTATCGCCGCGAACGCGGAACATATTTCGCTCAAAGGCGATATCATTGCGCTCATAGCGTATCTCAATGAGCTTGCGCAGAAGCTCGTCAAAGCTGCGTATCTGCCCGGGTCTGAGCGATATCACCATACTCTTATAGTCGATGGGGTCGCCGAGACCGTAGATGCAGGACACCGAGGCAACCACTATTACGTCTGTGCGCTCAAAAAGGCTTGATGTCGCACTGTGGCGCAGGCGCTCTATCTCGTCGTTTATCGAGCTGTCCTTCTCTATGAAGGTATCAGTATGCGGGATATATGCCTCCGGCTGATAGTAATCGTAATAAGACACAAAGTACTCGACGGCGTTTTCGGGGAAAAACTCCCTGAATTCCGCGCAAAGCTGCGCTGCAAGCGTTTTGTTGTGGGCAAGCACGAGCGTGGGGCGGTTGAGCTTTTCGATGACGCTTGCCATCGTAAAGGTCTTGCCCGAGCCGGTGACGCCCAGCAGAACCTGTTCCTCAATGCCGTTTTCAATACCGCGCACCAACTGCTCAATAGCCTCCGGCTGGTCGCCCATGGGGGCATATGGGGATACCAATTTGAACCTGTCCATACCGAAAGCCTCCTTTATACTAACCGTTGTATCATATCACAGAAATATAAAAACCACAAGGCAGTTTGACCTGCCTTGTGATTTTTTGCTCGTTTAAATATCAGAATTCATATACCGTCCAGTCGATATCCTCAAGCTTTACAGTCCATTTTTCATTGGGGCTGTTGTCTATGCGCTGGCACTCGTGGAAGTTTGTTGCCTCCTGGATATCAAAGTAGAAGGTGTAGCTGGTGTCCATGTTGTCGCTCCACACATTCATATCGGGCAGAAGGTCCTCGACATTTTCCACATGGCGGTCAAGAACCCTGTTGATCATTGCCATGGTGGCGGCTCTGGTGATCTTATCGTTGGGACGGAAGGTGCCATCCTCATAACCGTTGATCCAGCCGTTGCCTGCTGCAAGCTCAATGGCTCTCTGCGCCCAGTGGCCTTCGATATCCGTGAAGCTCACAGTACCCTCAGAGAGGTTTGCAAAGCGTGCGATGATAGTCGCCATCTGCGCACGGGTGACAGGCTCGTTGGGTCTGAAGTTGCCGTCCTCAAAGCCCTTGAGAATACCGGCGTTGGTCAAAGTGGAGATCGCCGGGCACGCCCAATAGTTATCGGGAATATCCTTGAAGTCGTTGCTCTCCTTCCAGTAATAATCGCGGCTTTCATCGGTGAGCAGTCTGAAGAAGATGGTAGCAACCTCGGCGCGGGTTATGTTGTTGTTCGGGCGGATGGTTTTGTCCTTGTAGCCCATGATGTAGTTGAAGTGTACGTCCTTTTCGAGCTTGGGAACGCCTTCAAGAACACCGTTTACATAGGTGATGTCGTAATCTCCGGTAACGTCTTCGTCAGCAGCGTTCTTTATAACGGCGTCGGAGGGAACATTGTCGCTCTTTCCGGGGCCGTCCTGCTGGCCGGTGATCTTGACGGATTCGATCTTGTCGCCGTCAACGAGCGGAGTATTGGTGTACTCATTGCACATCACGACTCCGTCAACATAGGGCTGTGAGCTGGAGCCTGCGGTGATGGTGAGCGGGGCCGGGGTGATGGTGAGAGTGCCGCTTAGCTTGGTCACGGTCTTGTAGCCATCCTCGTTCTCAACTGCAAGCCTTACGATCTCGTTATTGCCCTCGGCGGTATCGGAAACGTGCTTAACGGTCTTTGTAATGAACGCGGTCACTGTATCGCCAGTGGAGAGCGTAGCGCTCTCGCCGGCCTTGACCTCATATTTTTCTTCACCGAAGGTTACTGTGTAGCCGCCGTCTGCGTGATCCTGGCCGTCGTATACCCAGCTGTTGCTGTTGGCAACGACCTTGAGCTCAGTCTCGGTGGGAGTGATCTCGAGCCAGCCGTCGACGATGTTGAATGCGACTTTGCTGAAGTTATCGTTGGTGTTCGTAAACTGCTCGGCCTTGAGTCCCATCATCGTCTTGCCGACATCGGTGCGGGCCGCGGCGGCGACGCCGTTAAAGTCGAAGTCATCCTCAGTGTAAAGGGTGCTGTTGATGCTGACAGTGTAGCCCTCGACCTTCTGCTCAGAGCCGTTGTAGGTCTTGGTGGCGGTATTGCCGGTGATGGTAACTATGATAGTGTCAAGCGGTGTGATGGTCAGACCGCCGTCGACTATCTTAAACTCAACATCCTTGAAGTTGTTGTTGGTGTTCGTAAAGTCCGCGGGCTTAAGCTCCATCGGGTAGTAGCCGGCTATCAGGCCTGCCGCCGTCGCGTTGCCATTGAAGGTGAAATCGGTTTCCTTATAAAGCTCACTGTTGGAAGCAACGTCATAGCCGGTTACGGTCTGCGTCGTTCCGGTGAAGGGAACGGTACTGCTGTGCTCGGTTATCGTAACCACAACGCCGGTGAGCGGAGTAACGCTGAGCGTGCCGATCTCGGTATCGATGTTGTAGTTGGAAGCCTTGGTATTCTCGTTGAGAGTATAGGTAAACTCGTTGTCCACGCTGCCGACATCGGTGATGGTGCCGGTCACGTCGTAGGTCGCGCCTTCGCCCTCAACGAAGCCGTCGCCGGTAACGGTAACCGTGGCGTTGGTGAGCGCAGTGCCGTCGTATACCTTGCTGTCGGTCGCGGAGGTCATGGTAACATTGCGCTTTTCAATGGTGAGCGAGCCGTCGTTCACGACAAACTCAACATTGCTGAAGTTTGTGTTCTTGTTTGCAAACTGCTCTGCCGCGAGGCCCATATTGTAGGTGCCGGCGTCAGTGCCGCTTGCGGAGGCATTTCCGCTGAAAGTGAAGTCGTTCTCTGTGTACAGAGGATTGCTGATGGAGACGTCATAGCCGGTGACGGTCTGCTCGGAGCCGTTGTAGGTCTCGGTGGCGGTATTGCCGGTGATGGTAACAGTCACCTTGCCTATCGGGTTTATAATGAGCTTGCCGTCGATAGCACTGGTGACGATGTACTTGCTGTTGGCATCGACAGTGCCGACGGTATTCTGAGCAAATTCTGCCGGGTATTCACCCGCCTCAGTGCCTTTCGCGCCGACGGTGATAGCGGAGAAGTCAGCGCCTTCGGGTGCGCCGGTGAAGCCGGAAACGGAGTGCTCATTGCTGTCGTAGGTCACGGTATCACTGTTTGCGGTGAGCTCTACGTTTTTATAATAGTAGAAGTTAATGACATTCGCACCCGTGCCTATGGTCAGGTTACTGGTCTGATCGGGCACAGCGGTGTATCCATCTATAGCTATCGGAGTCTCGTCGGTAACAGTATCACCGAAGGTCTGATCGCTCACTACCTTGGAATCGGCGACCTTATCCGTCGTGCCGTTCCAATAGTAGTTGACGGTGTAGCTCAGGTCGGAGCGCGGCGACCACGAGCCGGTCAGTGTGACGTTCTTTCCGGGCATCTTGAAGGAGCCGTCGGAGACGGTAGCGTCATTTGTGCTCCAGCCGCTGAAGGTATAGCCGTCAAGCACCGGAGCGGCAGCAACACTAACCGTGGAGTTTTGCTTGTGAGAAGCGGCTGCAGGCACAGCGGGCGCACCGGCAGGCACTTCGCCCGTATAGGCATAGCTCACGTTATAGCTGGGAATAACGCCCTTGACGCCGGGGATCTCAAAGTAAAGCGTCTTCTCGCTGCCGTTTTCATCTGTGTAGGTAAGATAGGTCTTGCCGTTTGTGGGATAGTACTTTCCTTCCACAAAGCCCTCAGCGGTGGTGTCGAGCTTTACTGTATAGCTTACAGAGTATGTATATGTAGTGGTGTTGCCGTCAGTCGAAACAACAGGATCACTGAGGGTCCACTCATATGCATTTTCCACGCTGACATACTGGTTGGGAGCCGTCATATCGATATACTTACCGGCAGAGTCGGTAACCTTGAGACCGGTGGTGAGACCGCTGGTGATCTCCTGGGTTATTGCCTCAAAGGCTTTGTTGAGTTCCGCAGTATTGTCGGCGTTATAGGCGTAGGTCTTATCCTCGCTTGCAGGAGTTGCTATGGAGTCGCGGAGGAAAGCTCCGACCGTGGGGCCGTTGCTGCTGTGGGTTTCGCTCGGGCCCAAAAATCCCCACTCATGAACACTGCCTTTTTCCCAGCACAGCTCGTTTGCAACACCAAAGCAGACAGTGTATACATCCGCAAGTGCTCTGACCGTGGCGGCGCTTTTTGCAGTAGCTGCATTCGTCTCAGGGCAGCCGTAGCTGCCGTGCGCCTCTATGCCGTTTCCATAGAATGTAGGTTGGCCG
>CALZAG010000067.1 GCA_945613045.1 uncultured Clostridia bacterium
GCACAACCCTAAATAACACTCAAAAAGGAGTAAATGCTATATGTGCAAAATTTGCAAAAAGACTGCTAAGATATCCTTCAGTGTCGTAGCAATCCTTTTCGTGGTTTACTTCTGGAACCTCGATCAGAAGGTGCTCGGCTGGGCATACAAGCAGGTCAACACTATGTTCGACAGAAAGCCTGTCGACATCAGGTTCTGATTCAAAATGAAATATCGGCGCATACCCCACATTATGCGCCGATGTGCCTGAATTAAGATTTTTAGGGTCGCTCCAAAGGAGCGACCCTTTTCACATTTATTAGAAAATGACCGTCAATGACGGTCATTTTTCTTTATACATTTTTGTTTAAAGCCTTTTCCACTTTGCACCGTTGGGAATATCGGTAACTTCGATTCCCGCGGCCTTAAGCTCGTCGCGGATACGGTCGGCCTCGGCAAAGTTCTTGGCCTTCTTGGCCGCTGCACGAGCCTTGAGCAGCTCCTCAACGGAAGCATCCGCCTCACCGCTCTCGGATATGACGGTAAACTCCGCGTTTCCTGAAACAGCCTGCTTTTTAAGCTCCTCGCGCTTTAGCTCAGCCTTCATTATGAGGTTGAGGCTCAACACCCTGTCAAAGTCCGCGATAACGGCAAGCTTTGTGTCGTCGTTGGTCTTATACTTGAGCACGTCGTACAGTGCGGTCACGGCAAGGGAGGTGTTGAGGTCGTTGTCGAGAGCGGCAACGAACTTATCCTTCAGCGCCTTGAATGCCTCCTCGTCGATCGCCTCGCCCGCAGGTTTCAGCGCTGCGATGCGGTTTATCAGCTTCAGATATGTTCCCTGAGCGTTATCGAGGTTTTCCCATGAAAATACGAGTGACTTGCGGTAATGGCTCTGCAGGCAGAACAGGCGGTAGGCGAGGGGATCGTAGCCTTTATCCTCCAGAAGCTTTACAGTAAGGAATTCACCCTTGGATTTGGACATCTTTCCGCTGTTGGTGTTCAGATGCATAACGTGCATCCAGTAGCTGCACCACTTGTGACCGAGGTAGGACTCTGACTGGGCGATCTCATTGGTGTGATGGGGGAAGGCGTTGTCGATGCCGCCGCAGTGTATGTCGAGGTCCTCACCCAGATGCTTCATGGAAATTCCGGAGCACTCAATGTGCCAGCCGGGATATCCGACGCCCCAGGGAGAGTCCCATTTCAGCGCCTGATCCTCGAACTTCGACTTGGTGAACCAGAGAACGAAGTCGTTCTTGTTGCGCTTGTTGGTGTCCTCCTCAACGCCCTCACGGACGCCGACGTCAAGATCATCGGCATTAAAGTCGTTGAAAATGTAGTATTTTTCAAGCTTCGAAGTGTCAAAATACACATTTCCGCCCGCAAAATATGCGTATCCGGTATCCATGAGTCTGGTAATGATCTTGATGTATTCGTCGATGCAGTTGGTGGCGGGCTCGACGACGTCGGGGGTTTTGATGTTGAGCTTTGCGCAGTCGGCGAAGAAAGCGTCGGTGTAGAATTTGGCGATATCCATAACGGACTTATTCTCACGCTTTGCGCCCTTGAGCATCTTATCCTCGCCCTCGTCGGCGTCACTGGTGAGATGGCCAACGTCTGTGATGTTCATAACGCGTTTTACGTTATAGCCGACATAGCGCAGGTGCTTTTCGAGGACGTCCTCCATGATATACGAGCGCAGATTGCCGATATGTGCGTAATGATATACCGTAGGGCCGCAGGTGTACATCTTTACGATGTCGGGATGATTGGGGACGAAGTCCTCCTTTTTACGGCTTGCGGAGTTATAAAGCTTCATGTTGAATCTCCTTTTTAAAAATAAAGCCTCCCATGGCAAAACCATGAGAGGCGTAATATACGCGGTTCCACTCTCTTTTATAACTTGAACCCTGCCTTAACGCGGCATACGCGGAGGCATTTCCTCCTCCGAGGCTCCCGGACGCATTTCCTTCTGTCACCGCAGCCTTGCTTTCAGCCGATGTCAAGGCCTCTCTGAGAGGTGATGGGAGAAGTACTTTTTCCGTTCACAGCCAATAGAAATATTAACACCCGGAGTATTTTGTGTCAAGGGCAGCGCTTAAATACGCCGATGTTTTTCGCAAAATATTCTATGCCCGAGTACAGCGTGGTGATGAGTATGAGCAGCCAGCAGACGACCGCGATAACTTCCGGTGCGGGGAACCACGGCTGTCCGGCAAGGATAAGAACGCCGAGAGCCACCATGGTCACGCCGGTCTTTATCTTGCCTGACCACGCGGCGGCTATCACGATGCCCTGCTCGACTGCAAGGAGCCTGAGCCCCGATACGCCAAATTCACGCAGCAGTACGACTGCGACTACCCAGCCGGGGATTAGCCCGACCTCGACAAAGTAGCACATGGCCGCCAGAACGAGCATCTTGTCGGCAAGGGGATCCATGAACTTGCCGAAATCGGTGATCTGGTTGTATTTCCTTGCGATCTTACCGTCCACAAAGTCGCTGACGCAGGCTATGATGTAGACCGCGAGCGCCCAGTAGGTCTGTCCGAGATAAAGCAATACCATAAAAACCGGAACAAGAATGATCCTCAAAACGGTGATTTTGTTAGCAGTGGTGTTCATATTATGCCTCCTCGCCAATTAGATTTCCGTCGTCGGTAACGGCGATGACGTTAACGTCAACGATTTTGCCCTCGCCGCCGCTGCCGTCGAAGTATACAAGTCCGTCGATATCCGGTGAGTCGTAGCAGCTTCTGCCGACCCACATTTTTTGATCTTCATCGTAATCAAGGCAAATGACCGGAAGATGCCTGCCTATGAGGGACGCGGCAAATTCGTCCATGACCTGAGCCTGTATATCCATGATAAGCTCGGCCCGACGCTGAGCTTCATCGAAGTCAACGTGCTCCATAGCGGCCGCGGGGGTACCCTCCTCGGGTGAGAAGGGGAACACTCCGGCACGCTCGATCTTAGCTTCTCTGAGAAACTCGCACAGCTCCTCGAATTCGGCCTCTCCCTCGCCGGGAAGTCCGGCTATGAGACTTGTGCGCAGCACGAGACCGGGTATACGCTCTCTCAGAGTCTTGAACAGCGCGCGTATATCGTCGCCTGTGCCGCGGCGGTTCATGGCCTTAAGAATACCGTTGTTAATGTGCTGAATGGGGATGTCGAGATACTTGACTATCTTGTCGTTGTTGGCTATCTCATCGATAAGCTCGTCGTCAAACTGATCGGGGTAGGTGTAATGAAGCCTTATCCACTGTATGCCGTCGATCTCGGAGAGCCTGCGGCACAGCTCGGCAAGGCAGCGCCTTCCGTAAAGGTCTGTACCGTAACGGGTTATGTCCTGCGCGATAACGATAAGCTCCTTAACGCCGTGACGCGCCAGATCCTGAGCCTCCTCAAGAATGTTTTCCATCGTCCTTGAGCGGTATCTTCCGCGGATATACGGTATGGCGCAGAAGGCGCAGAAATTGTTGCAGCCCTCGGCGATGCGAATATATGCCCACGCAGGCCCCGTGCTGACGACCCTGGGGATCTCGTCGACAGGAGCGCTGTTATCGGTGAATATGCTGACCGGCTTATCCTCAAATACGGCGTTAACGGCGCCCACTATCTCGCCGAAGCTGCCGACGCCTAAGATAGCATCGACTTCGGGCAGCTCCTCCGTTACCGCGTCCTTATAGCGTTCGGTAAGGCAGCCGGTGACGATTATTTTGCCAAGCCTGCCCTCGCTTTTGAGCTTTGCCATTTCGAGTATGGTATCTATGGCCTCGCTCTTTGCGGCGTCAATAAAGCCGCAGGTATTTATTATAACGGCGTCGGCACCGTCGGGGGAGGGGGTCAGCGCATAGCCTGCCTCGCTCAGCAGGTAGAGCATCTGCTCACTGTTAACAAGATTTTTTGCACAGCCCAGAGAGATCAGGGCGATAGTTCTGTCCATTAAAAATCCTCTTGCGAATTGAAATTATTGAGAGCGTGCTTTATCTGCTCCCATGAATAGCCGCGCCGGAACAGCGCGTCGGAGACCTTTTTGACCTGGGCTCTGTCCTCAGGATCAGTGAGCCTTGAACGCAGGAAACGCTCAATGTAATCGTCCTGCTCGGGAAGCTCCTCCAAAGCCTCGTCCCATAGCGCACGGTCGATACCGTGGCGCTTCAGCTCCTGCTTTATTCGGGAAACGCCGTAGCCCTTGGCGGCATAGTGCCGCACGACAGAAGCCGCGTAGCTGCGGTCGTTTATGAGCCCCATATCGCACAGCCAGTCGGCGCACAGCTCCGCGTTGTCAGGTGTTTCGCCTTTGCTGACGAGTCTGTCATACATCTCCCTGCGTGACATGGGACGTGTGTTTATGATGCGCAGGGCCCGTGCCTTGGCAAGGGACAGGGTGGAAGCGGAATACAGTTCGTTGTATTCTGCGTCGCTTAGCTCAGCTCCCGAGTGCAGAAAGCGCTCCGTAATAACGCCCAGAGAGCTTTTTATCTGCCTCCCGTCGTCAAAAACAAGGGTGAAGCGCTCCGGAGAGGTCTGCTTTATTTCGATAAGCTTCAATTCATTCAGCCTTCAAAATCATCGGCGCTGATGTCAACGGCCCTTCCCGCGGCCTGAGCAGCCTTGCGCGCCTGCGGCGACATAAGCTTGTAGGCATTGTCGCGTATCTCCTGCTCGATCCTGTCGCAGACGTCGGGATTCTGAACGAGATATTCCTTAACGGCGTCTCTGCCCTGGATGCGCTGCTCGTTGCAGGTATACCACGCGCCCGCCTTGTCGATGATATCAAGCTTAACGCCGAGGTCGACGATCTCACCGACCTTGGAGATGCCTTCGCCGTACATGATATCGAACTCGGCCTCCTTGAACGGGGGTGCGCACTTGTTTTTGATGACCTTTGCGCGGGTGCGGTTTCCTATCATCTCGCCGCCGACCTTGAGGGTCTCGATCCTGCGTACGTCGATGCGGACGGAGGCATAGTATTTAAGGGCAAGTCCGCCGGGGGTAGTCTCGGGGTTGCCGTACATAACGCCGATCTTCTGACGCAGCTGATTTATAAAGATGACGGTGCAGCCGTTTTTGGAGATGCAGCCTGCCAGACGGCGCATGGCCTGCGACATGAGCCTTGCCAGCGCGCCGACGACGGAGTCGCCCATCTCGCCCTCAAGCTCGATGCGGGGGATGAGCGCCGCGACGGAGTCGACGACGACAACGTCGACCGCGCTCGAGCGAACAAGGCTCTCTGCAATATCCAGCGCCTGCTCGCCGGTATCCGGCTGGGAGATGAGGAGACTGTCAATATCAACGCCCAGAGCGCGGGCGTATGCCGGCTCAAGAGCGTGCTCAACGTCTATATACGCGGCCTCGCCGCCGGCCTTCTGAGCCGCGGCGACAACGTGCAGCGCAAGCGTGGTCTTACCGGAGGCCTCGGGACCGTATATCTCAACTATCCTGCCCTTGGGAACTCCGCCGATGCCCAGCGCAAGATCAAGGGAAAGCGAGCCCGTGGAAAGGGACTCGACGTTTACGGGAATATCGTCGCCCAGGCGCATGATAGCGCCCTTGCCGTAATTTTTCTCTATCTGGGCGATGCAGGTCTCAAGTGCCTTTTTTTTGTCACTTGCCTGAGAGGGGGTGGAAATGGGAGTCTTTTTCTTTTCAGCCATCGTGATTCACCTCATATATAAATCAAAATTCATTTTTCCATTTTCCGATAACGACACGCTCGATGCCGAGAGTGTCGAATCTGCTGTCGACGGAAACATAGCCCGCCCGAAGCAGCATTCTTTTGACGTCGTCGGCCTGCCCCTCGCCGACCTCGAACATGATAAGGCCGTTCGGGCGCAGGGCGATGGTCCAGTATTTGATGATAGCTCTGTAAAAATCAAGGCCGTCCTCGCCTCCGTCAAGCGCATTGAGCGGCTCATAGTCACGCACCGAGCAGTCGAGCTCGATGAGCTCCCGCGAGGGAATGTAGGGCGGATTGGACAAAATGACATCGAAGCTTCCGATGCTCATGGGCGGCCATGTAGTGGCGTCTGCGTGCATGGTGATAATTCTTGATGTCAGGCGGTTGTCCTTGATGTTTTTACGGCAGACCTCGAGCGCGGCGGAGCTTATGTCGGCCGCGACGACCCGCGCTGCCGGCAGCTCGGAGGCAACGGCGCAGGCAATGCAGCCGCTGCCGCAGCACAGGTCAAGGATCCTGCCCTTCATGCCGAATTGCTTCACCGCTTCAACGGCGGCGGCGACCATGATCTCGGTGTCCATACGGGGGATGAGAACATCCGGAGTGACCGTTATCGGGAGCCCGTAGAACTCCCACGAGCCTGCGATGTACGCAAGAGGCTCTCCCGCGAGCCTTCTTTCGAGCATACTCATGGCCTTCTCCTCGATCTCGCTTGAGGTATACAGGTACATATCGCACATGAGCTGCTCGGTCGTTTTGCCGGCGGCGGCAGCAAGAAGTATCCTGGCTTCAAGGCCGAAAGCTTCAACTCCGTTATCCCGAAGTCTGCTTCTGACTGCAAAATAAATATCGTTATATGTCTTTGGCATTTTCAAAAGTCCTTTGCAGGGGATAGATTACCAGGCGTCGCTGCCTTTTTCCTCGGGTATAACGAGCTCAAGAGCGCGGATGGCGCACTCTATCATGTCGTCGTCGGGCTCATTGGTTGTTATGCGCTGCATCTGCCTGCCGGGCCAGGAAAGAATGGAGGACAGAAGATTATCGTGCCGTCCGACCCAGCGGTTTATCTCGTAGCTGATGCCGACGATGACCGGCAGAACAAGGAGCTTGAGCCCCATTCGAGCAAGCGTGTCGGAAACATGGATAAAGGAGCCTGCGATGATACTTATGATAATGACCACAAAGAGAAAGCTTGTACCGCAGCGGGGATGCAGCCTCGGCTGCGGACGGACGTTTTCAACCGTCAGGGGAAGACCTTTTTCGTAGCAGAAAATCGTCTTGTGCTCCGCGCCGTGGTAGGCAAACAACCGCTTCATATCCTTCATCTTTGAGCACAGCACGAGGTAAAGGAAGAAGATAATAAGCTTCAGTATGCCCTCTGCAAGGGTGCGCCAGTAAAAGTCGGACTTTATAGCGGGGAACAGACCGACGATAAAGGTGGGCAGGAACAGGAAGAGAAGCAGGGAAAGCGCAATTCCCAAAAACACCGCGACGCCGATAATGAGCTTCTGAGCCGTCTCGTTTGAAAAGTGCTTTTCGATCCAGAGATCAAGCTTGTCCGGCTCTGCCTGCATATCCTCCGGAAGCTGGTCGGCGGAGTAGGATATCGCCTTAACGCCGTTTATCATGGAGGATAAAAAGGCAGCCACGCCGCGAATGAGCGGCCATGCAAGGACGGGTGACTTCTCTTTAAGAGGGGTAACATCCTCGGTCTTTTCCGTCAGGCCGTCCTGGCCGCGGCAGACTATCGCGCGTTTTCTCGGCCCGAGCATCATAATACCTTCTATAAGCGCCTGCCCTCCGATAGATGTGCGGAAGGCGCAGCTTGCGTTGTTGTCTCTATTTGCCATATATGTGCCTCAATTTTCGGATATTGGGAGTTTGATCTGCGCAAGGCAGCCGCCGCCCTGAGCGTTTGAGATATTGAGGATGCCGCCGTGACGGGTTATTATCTCATTGCACACGGCAAGGCCGATACCGCTACCGCGGTTTTTGGAGCTGCCCTTGTAGAAGCGCTCCTTAACGTGCGGAAGCTCTGCGGCGGGGATACCGTGGCCGTAGTCGCGGATCTCGATGATGACATAGCTGTTGTCGAGCCTGAGATTTGCGTCCACCACGCCGCCGTCTCCGCCGTGCTTCGCGGCATTGTCAAGCAGGTTGAGGAAAACCTGCTTCAGGCGCTCGGGGTCGCCGGAAATGAGCGGGATATCGTATTCGGGAGCGGTGTAATTGACTTCTATTCCGGCCTCACGCATGAGGTTTCCGTAGGTCAGCAGCGAATCCTCGAGCTCGGCCGTGAGGTCGACAAGCTCAATGCGCAGATTGAATCTGCCGTCCTGAATCCTTGTGAACTCGAGCAGGTCCGCGACCATGCCGGTAAGGCGCTCGGCCTCTTTTGAAATTATCTTAACGCCGCGCAGCGAATCGCCCTGTATCGCGGGGTCGTACTGGAGAGTTTCGCTCCAGCCGAGGATAGCGGTCAGGGGAGTACGCAGTTCATGGGAGATCTGAGATATGAATTCCGTGGTGGTCTTATCCGACTGCGCGATCTTCTCGGACATCTGGTTTATCTCGTCTGTAAGCTCGCCTATCTCATTATCCCCGGTTTTGGGCACCTGCGTACCGTAGCTGCCGTTTGCAATGCGCTTTGCCGACTCAGTAAGAGCCTGTATGGGCTTCGTGACGTAGTAGTCAAACCAGATGTTGACAAGTACAATGTACGCGCCTATGATAACGGCAAGGA
>CALZAG010000068.1 GCA_945613045.1 uncultured Clostridia bacterium
GCAGACGGAATGCTCTGCCAAAATACCGCAGTAGGCAATACAGAACTGAACCATCAGTTCCTTTTTCCTGTCGTGTGCCATGAGTGCGATATTCATATCTTTACCCCTCTTCTCCTGTTATTTCAATAATGTATTATATACAATTATACGCTGTCTTTCAACGTATTTTTAATTAAAAAATCGTTTTTCGCTTATTTCAGCAGATCACCCTCGGTCTCGGTGATATCGGTGGCGGACTTGAGGCTGAAGTAGGCCTCGAGTATTTCCCGGGCAATGGGAGCGCAGTTTGCGCCCGCGCCGCCCTTCTGGATAACGATGGCGATGGCGATCTCCGGATTGTCATAGGGTGCGTAGCAGATGAAGATACCGTCGTTTACAACGCTCTCGCCCTTCTGTGCGGTACCGGTCTTGCAGGCAACGGTCGAGGCGGTGTATCCGGTGAGCGTGGAAACTGCGACAAGGCGCATACCCTCATGTACCGCGTCCCAGTTGTACTGAGCGCTCTCGACCTTGCTTAGTATCTCATCCTCGCGTTCATACACATTCTCGCCGTAGTCATAGCTTCTGACGGACTTGAGGATCGACGCGCTGTGGCGCACGCCGTTATTGGCGACCGCGGCGCAGTATTCGGCAAGCTGCAGAGGCGTGAACATACTGTCGGACTGGCCGATGGCGGCCTGCATACTGTCGCCTATCGTCCAATCCTCGCCGACCAGCTCCATGTGGTTTTCGCGGTTGGCCATGTTGCCCTCGTTCTCGGGCAGCTCGATACCCGTCGCCTCGCCGAGGCCGAAATTCCTTGCATATTTATCCAGCTTGTCGATGCCCAGGTCGTGACCGACGGAGTAGAAGAATATGTTGCAGGAATGCTGTATCGCCTGGGTCACGTTAAGATAGCCGTGGGTCAGCTTGTTCTGAGTGTATATCCAGCAGTAAGGCGCGTAGCCGTACTCGGCATAACGGGTGAACTGGCCGGTACACTCTATCGTTGTAGCCGTACTTATGATGCCCTCGGTCAAAGCCGCTATCGCCGTGCAGGGCTTGAAGGTCGATCCTGGGGCATACTGGCCGAACAGGGCGCGGTTGTAAAGCGGATCGTTGTCCGCGGTCGATATCTCCTCATACTTGTCCAGCAGCTCGCTGGGGTTATAGTTCGGCCAGCTTGCCAGCGCCAGCGGCTCGCCGGTATCGATCTTGACGACGGCTACCGCGGCGCCGTCGATCTCGTCGTCCTTTTCCTTATAGGTTCCGGCTGCGATCTGCTGCTCCTTTTGAGCCTGAAGCTTCTCGCTAATGCTCGCGATGCCGTTTTCCAGCGCAAGCTCCGTGGCCTCCTGGAGGGCGATGTCGATCGTCAGATACACATTGTCGCCGGGTTCCGGTTCCTTGGTATATTCGGTGCTTATAACCGTACCGTCAGACGCCGAGGTCGTACGCACCGTACCGTCCGTACCGTGGAGGTATTTTTCAAAGGCGTACTCGGCGCCGGTCTTGCCGACCTTCGCGTCGCCGGAGTAGCCGAGAGCCTCGTACTTTGCGGCCTCCTCGTCGTTCATGAGGCTCGTGTAGCCGAGAATGTGCGCGGCGGCCTCGGTGCTGTATTCGCGCACAAAGGACTCCTTGATGTTTACGCCTTCTATATTGTTCTCGCGGATGGTGGCGATGAGCTTCATATCCGCGTCCTCAACGAAAATATAGTCCGAGGTGTTTATCAGGTAGCGGACGTTCACCGCGTAGCGCACGCCGGCGATTATCCTTGCCTCCTCGGCGGTGTAGTTGCTGTCGATATCATAGCGTGTGCGCATGCTTGAGAGCAGCTCGACGGCGCTGGCATTCTCCGGAACTTTATTCTCCTTCATATAAGCGTCGAGCCTCGCCTGATCCTGAGTGCTGACGTCCTCGAACTCGAACGGCGGCTCTGTTGTTATGGGCAGGTCGTCGATATAATCGTCGCCGTACTCGCGGATGAGGTTGACAAGACGCAGTATCGTAGCGTTTGAATCGACGCTGTTGTCGTTCGGGAACAGCTCGTCGGTGTTTATCGTGAGGTTATAGCAGGATTTGTTGGTCACGAGCACCCTGCCGTAGCGGTCGAGGATATTTCCTCTGGCCGCGGTGACGGTGCTGGTGGTCACCATATTGTTGCGGCTTTCCTCGTAGTATTTCTCTCCCTCGATTATCTGAAGCTTATACAGAGCTACCAGATACACTATGAGCAGGACCGCGAAAGCAGCCGCGAGTATTATTAATCTGTCTTTCTTGATAACATTCATGGGGTATCCTCATAAAACGGGAGCTTACCTTCGCATTACGCTTTGGCTGTTTCTGAACGGCAGATAAAGCAGCATTACAGGCAGTATCGAAAGCAGCGTCTGCAGCAGCACTGTGACAAGGCCGGCAACGATCTCAGTTCCTCCTGATATGAGTGCCGCGGCAAGCTGGACAAGCCCCGTCAGAAGTATCGCCGCGGTGCTGAATATCATAAAGGCGAAAAAGCTCTTGTTTATATAAAACTCGGAGGCAAGTCCCGCACCGAAGCCGATCATCGGGAACAGTACCGTGAACAAAACGGTGGTCTCCGGGAAGGACATATCGGTGAACAGGCCGAGAAAAATGCCGAAGACCGCACCGCGCACGCCGCCGAGATATATGCCCGCCGCGACCGCCGCAGCAGGTATTATAAAGCCCTTTGCTCCGAAAATGCTTATTTTGGAGAACAGAAGGCTCTGCAGCAGCATGGCAAGCATCATATACACCGCGTATTCAAGGATCACGCGGAGCTTTTTCCATTCCAGATGCTGAAAAATCCTGTTGAGCAATTATTCCACCACTTCAAAATCTTTTACTACAAAAACCTGAACGAGCGCGTTGAGGTCGCAGCCGGGCTCGACCATGCCGTACTCGATCTGTCCGCCGGCCTCGGTCTGCACGGACTTTATCTTACCTATCACAAGGCCCTGCGGGAACGCGCCGCCGGAGCCGGAGGTCATGACCGTGTCGCCGCTGAAGATCTGGGCTCCGTCGGCAAGATAGCTGAGCTTCACGCAGCCGTCCTGCATCATGGCAAAATCGCCCACCAGCAGTCCGGAGGCGCCGTTTTCGGCCACCAGCGCGCCGACGTTGGTGTTCAGGTCGATGACCGTGCACACGGTCGCCCATGTGGTGCCGACCTCGGTCACCTGTCCCACCATCACGCCGTACTCGGTGATAACGCAGTCGCCGACGGCGATGTCGCTGCTCTTGCCCTTGCTTATCGTGAACGAGTGCGACCAGTTGGAGGTCGTCCACGCGACGACCTTTGCCGATTCAAGGGTCATATCGCTGTGCTTTTCCTTGAACTCCAGAAGCTGGCGGAAGCGCTCGTTCTCCTCGATGGCCGCAGCGCCGTTTCTCGCCTGCTCCTGAGCCTCGGTCAGCTCTGCGCGCAGGCGCTCGTTTTCCGCGACGAGCTGGTCATATTCATACAGGTAGCCGTATATGCCCTCGAGCCACTCGGAAAGGGAGCTGACCATTCTCTGGACGGGAGCCTTGACCGTGCCGCTCACGTTCTGTATAAGTCCGGCGTTGCCCTTGAGCAGGTACGCTCCTGCTCCGACGACGAGAGCTATGACAAGCACGATTACGCCCAGCTTTATTCCGTTTTTCTTCAGATACTGTTTAACATTCAAAGCAGCCGCACCCCGATCGTCTTCAGCATTTTTCCGAGTCTGCACAGCGGCAGACCCATCACGTTGAAATAATCGCCTTCTATCTTTTCCACCATAAGCGCCGCCCTTCCCTGGATGCCGTAGGCTCCCGCCTTATCCATAGGGTCGCCGCTTGCGACATACGCGTCTATCTCCTCCGCCGAAAGCTCGCGGAAGAAAACCTTTGTACATTCAGCCTCGCAGAGGGTATCCTCACCCAGCATGACCGTGACTCCCGTGTACACCTCGTGGGACCTGCCCGACAGAGCAGAGAGCATCGCGCGGGCGTCGGCTTCATCCTTCGGCTTTCCGAGGACTCTGCCGTCGAGATACACGATGGTATCGGCCGCGATTATGAGCTCTCCGCCGAACTGCCGGGCGACCTCCCCGGCCTTGGCCCGGGACAGGGCCTTCACGATCTCCGCAGGTCCCGCGCCCTCCGGCGCCGTTTCCTCGCCTTTAGCGGGGCACACAGTGAAGCTCAGCCCCAGAGTATTCAGAAGCTCACGCCGTCTCGGTGAGCCCGATGCAAGTATTATTTCCATATCAGTCAACGCCTCTGTAGTACAGGCCGCGGGTCAGATCATTAGGCTGATAATCGCCCTCGCCCTTATATCTTTTGGCCACCTGGACGCACTCTCTTGCGCCCTCCGTGGTGAACATCAGCCTTATTCCCCAGAGCCCCGCTCCGTAAAGATCGTCCGTCTTGTCGGCCATGAACAGCTTGCGCGAGTTGAAGATCACGTTGCGGTGGTCAAACTCCCGCACCACCGGAAAGACAGAGCCCATGCGGTCGGATAGCTGCGCCGGCTTCTGGCAGTTGCACGCTCCCGCGCTGCGGCTTATGACGCACTGGTCGGAGACCATGAGCGGCAGCCGCCCGTAAACTATCAGCTCTGTATCCACGGTCTTAGCCATGTCCCTGATCTGAGCCATGCGCATCTCAAATGAGGCCGTAGCGGACAGGAAGCTCATCCTGCCGACCATTTCAAGCGAGTAGGAGTTGAACACGTTCATGCCAAAATCGGCTCTTATCTTCATCCCCGCCTTACGGGCGAGCCTGATGTGTCCGACATTGCCCAGCAGAGCCTCGTTCACGCCGCGCTCATTGAGCCGCCGGAGCATTTTGAAGATCGCTTCCGTCTGGTCGTCGGTTATGACCCTGGGCAGCACCGCGACGGCTTTGGCTCCGCGCTCTGTAAAGAGCTTTACCTTATCGAAGCTTTCGTCCATCAGCTGCACGGGAACGTAGATGTAGTCCGGACGCAGCTCGGCGAGCTCCCCGGAAAGCTGCTCTGCGGAAAGCACCTGATAAATGGTGACGGGATCTGACACGGGAGCCCTGCCCTTTGGAAGCTCCGGCATCGGCAGGCTTGCCCGCTGAGGCGGCATGGCGCGCTTTTCGTTCATTGCGGTGACGAGCTTGCGCCGCAGCTCGTTTATTGTGGAAACAGGCAGGTACAGACCGTCTTGCACCCTGCATTGTGCGTCGACGCAGTAGTAAGGCGTACCGCCGGTTTTACGGAGCTGGTTGCCGAGCGCCTCGGCGCTTGTTGGCTGGCGTATCGCCTTCTGCGGCTCGGCGCCGAAAGCGACGACCTTGTTTCCCCTGTCGTCTATGGCGGCGGCCTTGACCGCTTCGCCGTTATTGACGACGGCGTAGAAACGGATGGGGACGCGGCGCAGCTCGCTGTCAATATATCCCTTTCGGGCGTCGGCAAACATACGCTCGGCGTTCCTGTCCGGCTCGCCGCGCACGCCGTGCATATCCTTTTTATCGCCGTCAAAATAGCCCTGTGTGAAGCCTCCGCGCGAGAAAGCGTCCTCAAGGGTCTCTATCTCGTCGGGGGTCGGGGCTCTGTGCTCCTTTATGACCTTTGAATAGACGCCCGTGACGATGCCGGTGTATTCGGGGCGCTTCATGCGTCCCTCGATCTTGACGCAGGCCACGCCTGCGTCCTCGATCTCGCGGAGCCTGTCCACAAGGCAGTTGTCCTTTAGCGACAGCGGATGGCTGTCCTCAAGGCGGCCGCCCATGGTGTATTCCATGCGGCAGGGCTGGGCGCACATTCCGCGGTTGCCGCTGCGCCGGCCGATGAGCGAGGACATATAGCACTGCCCCGAATGGCAGAAGCACAGCGCGCCGTGGACAAATATCTCCGTTTCTATCGGCGAACGCTTTGTGATGAATTTTATCTGCTCAAGCGACAGCTCCCGGGCGAGCACAGCGCGGGTAAGGCCCATTTCGGCCGCCGCCTCGACTCCGGCGAGGTTGTGGATGCTCATCTGCGTGCTGGCGTGGAGCGGTATGTCTGGCAGGGCCCGCCTCAGGACGGACAGCAGCCCCAGATCCTGCACCAGTATCGCCGAAGCACCCAGCTCCGACACCCTGCGGGCCAGTCTGACCGCTTCCTCCATCTCCCTGTCGCCCACCAGCGTGTTCATGGTGACATAGACCTTGCAGTCTCTGATGCGGCAGTAGCGCACTGCCCTTTCAAACTCCTCGTCGCTGAAGTTTTTCGCGCCCCGGCGGGCATTGAAGTTTCCAAGTCCCATATATACGGCGTCCGCGCCGTTCTGAACCGCGGCTATGACCGCCTCCGGAGAGCCGGCCGGCGAAAGCAATTCGAGCATATCCATACCTCTGGCATTTTATATAATAAGTAATTATACCACAAACAAGGCTATTGCTACAAGTCAAAATTGATGATATAATCTCTGATGTACGGTGATCTCGCCGTTATGCGCAAAATCGGGCCGAAAAACGGCTCCCTTGCGCTGATTATAATATTCCATGCGCCTTAAAACTGTGTAAACAATGCGTAAATTAACTCAAAAGATATCCTGCGGAGAGCCGATATGCCGAAGCCTGAACAAAACTTAATACCCTCCGGCGCGGCCGACAGGCTCATAGCCGCCCACGACGGTGACGTCGCCCTGCTGTATATCTGGCTAAGCCGCACCGAGCGCTTTGACGCAGACAGGGCCGCGCGCGAGCTGTGCCGCACGGCGGCGGAGATAAATTCCGCCTATGAAAAGCTGTGCCGCATGGGGCTTTCAGGCGCAAAGCCCGCCGAAGCGCCGCAGCGTAAGCTGCCCCCCGCCGAGGAGCTTCCCGAGTATACCGCCGAGGACATCGTGAAGCGCTCAGATACCGACGGCGGCTTCAAGGCCGTTGTCAGCCAGGCGCAGCGCAAGCTCGGCAGAGCCCTTTCCACCGCCGATCTTAAGATCCTGTTCGGTATCTATGATTATCTTGCCCTGCCGCCCGATGTTATCTTCATGCTCCTGACCTATTGCGTCGACCTTTTCGCCGAAAAATACGGCCCCGGCAGGCTGCCCTCGATGCGCAACATCGAGAAGGAAGCCTATTCATGGGTCAACAAGGAGATACTTACCCTCGAGCAGGCCGATGAATACATAAGAAGCGCGGCCGAGCGCCGTGGCCGGGTAAATGAGCTCAGGACCGCCATGGGCATCCGCGGCAGAGCCCTCACCCCCACCGAGAGCAAATACATCGTCTCGTGGTTCGACATGGGCTTTGACAACGAGGCCATACTCATCGCATACGACCGGACGGTCACGAACACGGGCTCCCTTAAATGGAGCTACATGAATAAGATCCTTTTAAGCTGGCACGAAAAGGGCATACACACCGAGGCGGAGATACACGAAAAGGACAGCCGCCCCACTCCCGCAAAGGCGGCAAACGATCATCGCGGCGCGGTGACGGACGATGAGCTCAGGCGTCTGCGCTCAATTTATGAAAAGGTTAAAAACGGTTAAGACATGGCATTGGACGGAAAAATACTGGCAAAGGCCAGAGAGCAGCTCAGAAACATACACGCGGACAACGTGGCAGAGCATTTCCTGCGTCAGGAGAGGATATACTCCAGCATACCGGAGATCGAGCGCATCGACCGGCGCCTGCGCAGCCAGATGGCGGAGCTCGTCGGGCTCACCATCAAAAGAAGCTCCGATCTGGGCGAGGCTCTCAAAGCCCTTGAGAACGAGAGCCTTGAGCTTCAGGCGAGAAAGGCCGAGCTTCTTAACGAGCACGGCTACGGCATAGACTATCTTGACGATATCTACTCCTGCCCCATGTGCAGGGACACGGGCTTTGTGGAGGGCAATATGTGCTTCTGCCTGAAGGAGCTATATAACCGCGAGCTCACAAGTGAGCTCAGCGTTCTGCTTCGAAGCGGGAACGAGCGCTTCGAGGACTTCGACCTGAGCCTCTACGGCGAGGCGAAGGAGGGCATGGCGATAGTGTTTGAGACCTGCCGCGAATACGCGCACAGCTTTTCCGACCGCTCCATGAACCTGCTGTTTCAGGGCGGTACGGGTCTGGGCAAGACCTTTCTCTCGGCCTGCATAGCAAGGGTCGTCGCGGAAAACGGCCACTCCGTCTGCTACGACACCGCCGCTTCGGCTCTCGAGGCCTTTGAGACGAAGAAATTCGCCCGCGACCCCGAGACCGCCGAAAAGGCCGCCGTCAGGGTCGAGCGTATGCTCGAGTGCGAGCTGATGATACTCGACGATCTCGGCACCGAGATGCTCACCCAGATAAGCGTCAGCGCGCTGTACACGCTCATAAACACCCGTCTTGTAAACGGCAAAAAGACAATCATCAGCACGAACCTCACCGACGCCGAGCTTGCCCGGCGCTACACTCCCCAGATATGCTCACGGCTCGAGGGCGAGTTTAC
>CALZAG010000069.1 GCA_945613045.1 uncultured Clostridia bacterium
CGGTGAATGACATGAATACGGTCGTTATAATCGGCGGCGGCGCCTCCGGCATGATGGCGGCGCTCTCGGCCTCCGAGGATAAGAAGAACAAAGTAATACTGCTCGAGCGCCAGCAGCGCGTCGGGCGCAAGCTGCTCAGCACCGGAAACGGCCGCTGCAATCTCACAAATGTAAACGCCGCGCCCGAAAACTACCACGGCGAGCAGCCGGAGTTTGCCTCACGCGTGCTGGAAAGCTTCACTCCCGCCGACACGCTCAGGTTCTTTGACTCCCTGGGGCTTTTGACCGAGACCGAGTACGGCGGCAGGGTGTATCCCAGATCGAACTCCGCAAACAGCGTCGTGGACGTTCTGCGCCATGCCCTTGAGCGGGAGAATGTCAGCGTTAAGACCTCCTGCCCGGCAAGGGAGATAGCCCGCCGCGGCGGGGGTTTTATCGTCCGTACCGACGAGGGAGAGATAGCGGCGGACTTCGTTATAGTGTCCTGCGGCGGCGCGGCCGGAGCGAAGGTCGGCGGTGTGATGGACGGATATGAGCTGCTGAAGGCATTGGGGCATAAGCGCACCGCACTGCGCCCCGCGCTGGTGCAGCTTGTGACGGACCCCACCTATCCGAGAGCCCTGAAAGGTGTGAGAGCCAACGCCGTGCTGCGCCTTGAAGCGGGAGGGGAGACCCTTGCCGTCAGCCGCGGCGAGCTGCAATTCACGGAAACGGGGCTGTCCGGCCCCGCGGCCTTCGATATATCCCGTGCAGCCGCAGCAGCGGGAGAGGGAAGGGTGCATATTGACCTTCTGCCCGGCGTGGACGACCTCGAAGCGCGGCTCAGGCAGCGCTGTGCCAAAAACCCGTATATGAACGCCGAGGATATACTTACGGGTATGCTCCATAACCGTCTGGGAAAAATGGCGGTCAAATATTCCGGAGTTGGCGGCGTCAGAAAGCTTCATGAGCTTCAGGACGCGGAGCTTGCCGCCATAGCGCGCGCCTGCCGCGACTTTTCGCTGGAGGTGCGCGGCGTTGAGAATTTCGATCACGCGCAGGTGACGGCGGGCGGCATCAGAACAGCGGGAGTAAACCCCGAAACGCTCGAGAGCTGGTTCGTGCCGCATCTGTTCATAACCGGCGAGCTGCTGGATGTAGACGGCGACTGCGGCGGGTATAACCTGCAGTGGGCGTGGGCAAGCGGCTATGTGGCGGGGAGGCTGGGCAAATGATACTGGTCCGTTCCCTGCGCCTTGAGACAGGCGAGAGCGAGGAAAAACTCAGGAAAAAAGCGGCTCGCGAGCTGCATATTTCCGAAAGAGATATCCGAGGGCTCACCGTCGCCAAAAAGTCTCTGGACGCCCGAAAGAAAAACGATATACACTGGCTTTATTCCGTCGCGGTCGAGGTTCACGGCGAGGATAAGCTCCTTGCGCGGACAAAAAGCAAAAATGTGTGCCGCTTTGAGGAATTTCACTATGATATCCCGCGCCTGAGCGCGAATAAGCGCCCCGTGATCGCGGGCTTCGGCCCTGCCGGAATGTTTGCCGCCCTTGTGCTGGCCGAGGCGGGGCTGCGGCCCATCGTCCTCGAGCGCGGGCAGGACGCGGAAAGCCGCCGGAAAGCGGTGGAGGCCTTCCGCGCGGGCGGCGCTCTCGACCCCGAGTGCAACGTGCAGTTCGGCGAGGGCGGAGCGGGTACCTTTTCCGACGGCAAGCTGAACACCGGCATCAGGGACAAGCGCATCCGCTGGATGCTCGAACAGTTCGTGCGCCACGGCGCGCCGGAGTGCATACTCTATGACGCAAAGCCCCATATCGGCACGGATATTCTCATAGACGTCGTGCAGCGCATACGGAAAACCGTCATCGGGCTCGGCGGCGAGGTGCGCTTTGGAGCAAAGCTCACGGGGCTCGTTGCGGATAAAAATGTCCTCCGCGGCGTTGAGGTCACGGAGGCGGGAAAAGAATATACAATTGATTGCGACAGGCTTATCCTCGCCATAGGCCACTCGGCGCGGGACACCTTTCAGATGCTCGAACGGCTTGGCGTGCCGATGGAGCCCAAGCCCTTTTCCATGGGCGTGCGTATCGAGCACAGACAGGCGGACATAGACGCCGCGCAGTACGGCGCGGTGCATGACGGGCTCCCGCCGGCCGATTACTCGCTGAACGTCCACCTGCCCGACGGCACGAGCGCGTATACCTTTTGTATGTGCCCCGGCGGAGAGGTCATCGCCGCAGCCTCGGAAGAGGGCGGAATATGCACGAACGGCATGAGCTGTTCCGACCGCGGCGGCGAAAACGCAAATTCAGCGCTGCTGGTAACGCTGCACCCCGAGGATTTTCCCTATGAGGGCACTCTCGGCGGGATGTACTGGCAGCGGGAGATAGAGCGCAGAGCCTTCGCCCTGAGCGGGGATTACAAGGCCTGCGCGCAGACGGTGGGCGGCTTCCTGCGGCATGAGTCAGGAACTGGATCGGAAAAAGTCACGCCCAGCTACCGTCCGGGGGTGCACTGGTGCGAGCTGCACGAACTGCTGCCGGAGCGCATAACATCGGTGCTCGAGGCGGCGCTGCCGGAGCTCGGGAAAAAGCTTCGCGGCTTTGATGATCCGGAGGCGGTGCTCACAGCGCCCGAGACGCGCTCCTCCTCGCCGGTGCGGATACTGCGCAATGAGCGCAGAGTATCACAGCTTCGGGGGCTGTACCCCTGCGGCGAGGGTGCGGGCTACGCCGGTGGCATCACCTCAGCCGCCGTGGACGGCATGAAATGCGCGGAAGCGCTTATGGAAAGCCTTGAATGAGCGAGAGCCTCCGTGGCTTCACAATCACAATATAAAAATGAGACGGTAAGTCCCGTCTCATTTTTTGTTTTTAATAACGGAATATGCTATTGCGCGGAGAGCGGCAAACAGAACGCCCGCTACGGGCCAGATGATCCACGTTCTGTCCCACTGACTTGTCACAAAGCTCACACCCAGATAAGCCGCGGTGATGACGCACCAGTAAATGCCGGTGAAAGTGCCCGTCCTGCGCTCGACCTCCTTATTTTCGGGAGTGTAGTCCTCCTCCTGAAGCAGCTTGTTATACGCAGAGCGGATGCCGCCGAAGCGAACAAACAGATAAACGGCAGCTGCAACGAGTATGAGCAGCAGGTCAACGCCGGCGGCGATGATAAGATCGCTTGCCTCCATGCACGCCAGCACGATGAGCGGCAGCGCGCCGATGATGCAAAGCGCAACGCCTGCGGCAACGCTCAGGTAATAGGGCTTTTCAAATTCCGCCTTCATGCGCCCGACAAACCGCGCCGCCTCCGCGTCAAGGCGGATGCTGTCCATCTCAAGAAACTCGTATTTTGAGATCTTAGCGGAGAGCAGGATGAGCATAGCAACGCCGGCGGCGACCATGATGAGCAGTATCGCTATGCCGAGTCCGGCTGCAGCGCCTTCGGATATCACAGCTCCGGGAAGCTCGGACAAAGCCGAAAGAAGAATGAGGCATATTGGACTCAGCACGAACAGAGCCACTGCAAGCGCGGTCTTTGGCGCGTTTGCGCTCGTAAGCTCGATAAACTCCCTTGCCATGGAGGCGGTAACATACCGGGAGTGCTGATCGTCCGCGGGCTCTGCCTCGGACGGAGCTGCCTCGGCAGCACCTTCACATTTTATAAGGTAGTCTGTGGTAACGCCGAACAGTTCGCTCAGACCTATGATCTTGTCCAGATCCGGTACAGAGGCGCCGCTTTCCCACTTTGAGACCGACTGCCGCGTCACGCCGAGCCTCTCGGCCAGATTTTCCTGCGACCAGCCTCTTTGGCGCCGCAGCTCGGCGATCTTATCGCCCAATGACATATCTATCACACCTTTTTTCTGATTTTGTTTGCGAGCCTATTTTAGCAAACATTCAGCCTTTTAACAAGAAAGTCCGGCAGGAAATGTGTCAACCGGCAGTTGCGTTTGACTCTTTTCAACAAGCTCGACGGATGGCGCGAAAAATAACGGCTTGGCGGCATGAAGCCGTACTGCCCAGATACGGGGCGGTTCAGACAGCGGGACACTATATCTTGTGATTGCAGTAAATCCTGCAATATTACAAAGATTAATAAAATGTGAACGGAACCAAAAGGCGCAAATCCCTGACGGATCAGTGTTTTTTGAATGAAGCAAAAATTTCAATTCATGAATCAGGCAGCGGATGATAACGGGATGTAAAAATGCCAAACACAACATTTTGTGGTAATGCGGGTTACAAAGCGGTAAAAATTACTACATTTTGTGGTTTTTTATTGACAAGGAAAACAAGATATGCTATTGTTTAGAACGCTAAGCGCTAAGGAGACAGCCATGAAAATCTCAGGAATTCAAAAATTAACGCTTCTCGATTATCCGGGAACGGTCGCCTGCACTGTATTTACGGCAGGATGCAACTTCAGATGCCCCTTCTGCCATAACGCCATGCTGGTGCTGCCGGAGCAGATAGAGGACGCAAGCCTCGGCGAGGACGAGGTGCTGAGCTTTTTGAAAAAGCGGCGGGGCGTGCTGGACGGCGTTGCGATAACCGGAGGCGAGCCGCTGCTGCACAGGGACCTGCCCGAGCTTCTCGGAAAAATAAAGGCGCTCGGCTATAAGATAAAGCTGGACACAAACGGCTCCAATCCCGAGCTGCTGCGCGGGATAATCGAAAACAGGCTGGTCGACCGTGTGGCTATGGACATTAAGAACGCTCCGGAGGCCTACGGAGAGACGGTCGGAGTGACGGGATTCGATATCTCGCCCATAGCCAAATCGAAGGATATGCTGCTTTTCGGCGATATCGACTATGAGTTCCGCACGACGGTCGTAAAGGGGATACATACCAAGGAGAGCCTGCTTGAAGCGGCAAAATGGATAGCGGGCGCGAAGGAATACTACCTGCAGCAGTTCAAGGACTCGGGAAACCTCATACTGCCCGGCGGCCTTGCAGCATATGACGAAAAAGATATGCACGCTCTGGCGGACGCGGTGCGCGAATATGTGCCCGCCGTTCAGGTCAGAGGCGTTTAGAAAAATACGGAGGATATAAATATGTACCAGATAATAAAGAGAGACGGAAAAATAGTCGATTTTGACATCAGCAAGATCGCCAATGCAATAAAAAAGGCATTTGAGGCCACCGATACCGAGTATACCGATGATATCATCGATTTTATAGCGCTTAAAGTATCCGCGGACTTCCTTCCGAAGATCAAGGACGGCTACGTCGCCGTTGAGGATATTCAGGACAGCGTTGAGGCGGTCCTGTCCCGCGGCGGCTACGAGGGTGTCGCGAAGGCGTACATCCTCTACCGCAAGCAGCGCGAGAAGCTGCGCAACATGAAGAGCACCTACCTTGACTACAAGGAGACCGTCAACAGCTACGTCAACGTTCTGGACTGGCGCGTGAAGGAAAACTCCACTGTCACCTATTCCGTCGGCGGACTTATACTTTCAAACTCCGGAGCCATCACCGCAAACTACTGGCTCAGCGAGATCTATGACGATGAGATAGGCAACGCCCACCGCAACTGCGATATCCACCTGCACGACCTGAGCATGCTCACCGGCTACTGCGCCGGCTGGAGCCTCAAGCAGCTCATTCAGCAGGGTCTCGGCATTCCGGGCAAGATCAATTCCTCTCCGGCAAGCCACCTTTCCACCCTCTGCAACCAGATGGTCAACTTCCTCGGCATCATGCAGAACGAATGGGCGGGCGCTCAGGCCTTTTCGTCCTTCGATACCTATCTGGCGCCCTTTGTCAAGATAGATAATCTCAGCTACAAGGAAGTCAAGCAGTGCATCCAGTCCTTCATCTTCGGCGTGAACACCCCCTCCCGCTGGGGCACTCAGGCGCCCTTCTCCAACATAACCCTCGACTGGACGGTGCCCGCAGACCTCAAGGATCTGCCCGCTATCGTCGGCGGCAAGGAGCAGGACTTCACCTACGGCGACTGCGTTGAGGAGATGGCCATGGTCAACAAGGCCTTCATCGACATCATGATCGAGGGCGACGCAAACGGCCGCGGCTTCCAGTACCCCATCCCCACCTATTCCATCACCCGCGACTTTGACTGGTCTCCCACGGAGAACAACAAGCTCCTGTTCGAGATGACCGCAAAGTACGGCACCCCCTATTTCTCCAACTACATCAACTCCGATATGGAGCCGAATGACGTCCGCTCGATGTGCTGCCGCCTGCGCCTTGACCTCCGCGAGCTTCGCAAGAAGTCCGGCGGCTACTTCGGCTCCGGTGAGAGCACCGGCTCTGTCGGCGTCGTCACCATCAATATGCCCCGAATCGCGTATCTCGCGTCGGACGAGGCCGATTTCTTCAAGCGCCTTGACAGGATGATGGACATCGCCGCGCGCTCTTTGAAGATAAAGCGCAACGTCATCACAAAGCTCCTCAACGAGGGACTTTACCCCTACACCAAGTATTACCTCGGCACCTTTGATAATCACTTCAGCACCATCGGACTTGTGGGCATGAACGAGGCCGGCCTGAACGCCAAGTGGGTGCGCGCCGACATGACCAGCGAAAAGTGCCAGGAGTTCACGAAAAAGGTACTCAACCATATGCGTGATAAGCTCTCCGACTATCAGGAGATGTACGGCGACCTGTACAATCTGGAGGCCACTCCCGCCGAGAGCACCTCCTACCGCCTTGCAAAGCACGACGTTGAGCAGTTCCCCGATATCATCACCGCGGCCGAGCCGGGCGGGACTCCGTATTACACCAACTCCAGCCATCTGCCCGTCGGTTACACCGACGATGTGTTCACGGCTCTTGACATCCAGGACGAGCTCCAGACCCTCTACACCTCCGGAACGGTCTTCCACGCCTTCCTCGGCGAGAAGCTGCCCAGCTGGGAGGCGGCGGCGAACCTCGTCCGCAAGATCGCGGAAAACTATAAGCTGCCCTATTACACCATAAGCCCCACCTATTCCGTCTGCAAGAATCACGGCTACCTCAACGGCGAGCAGTTCACCTGCCCCGAGTGCGGCGAGAGCGCCGAGGTCTACAGCCGTATCACCGGCTACTACCGTCCCGTTCAGAACTGGAACGCCGGCAAGACGCAGGAATACAAGGAGCGCAAGGAGTATAATATTGAGACCTCCGTGCTCACCCACGAAGGCCCCCTATATCCCGACGTACAGCCCGAGACCGCAGAGGAAAGCTGCGGCTGCGGCGAAGATACCGGCAAGCGCACGCTTCTGTTCGTGAGGGAAAACTGCCCCAACTGCCGCATCGCGTACAGCTATCTTGAGAAGGCCGGCCTTGAGTACGAAAAGGTCATGGCGGAGGAAAACGTTGAGCTTGCGATGTCGCTCGGCGTAAAGCAGGCTCCCACGCTCGTCATCACCGACGGCGATACGGTCGAGAAGTATGCCGGCGCGGGCGCGATAAAGCAGTATCTGTTCAAATAGGATATATGTACGATATAATAGTAGTAGGCGGAGGACCGGCGGGACTCACCGCCGCCCTCTACGCCTTGCGGGCGGGAAAATCCGTCCTTGTTATAGAAAAAAGCACCTTCGGCGGGCAGATCACATGGTCGCCCAAGGTTGAAAATTACCCCGCGATACCGTCCGTCTCCGGAACTGAGCTCGGCGACAGGCTCATGGCTCAGGCCGAGGCCCAGGGCGCGGAGTTTGAGCTCGACGAGGTCATATCCGCGGAGCTTGACGGCGATGTAAAGCGCGTAAAAACGGACTTCGGCGGCGAGTTCGAGGCAAAGGCCCTCATTATCGCCGTCGGCGCGAAGCCCAGAATGCTTGGGCTTGAGCGGGAGGAGGAGCTTGTCGGAAACGGTGTTTGCTTCTGCGCGGTATGCGACGGCGCGTTTTATAAAAACCGGCCGGTCGCGGTCAGCGGCGGCGGCAACTCCGCGCTGCAGGACGCGGTGCTTTTGAGCGATACCTGCTCGAAGGTATATCTCATCCACCGCAGGGCGACCTTCCGCGGTGAGGCGAAGCTCGTGGAGACGCTCCGCAGCAAGGATAATGTTGAATTCGTGCTGGAAAGCTCGGTAACGGCTCTGCACGGTGAAAATGAGCTTAGCGGCATAACGGTCACTAATAAAGACGGCGCAAGCCGCGATATCTCCGTCGACGGTCTTTTTGTTGCCGTCGGCCACGCTCCCGACAACAGCGTTTTCGCGCAGCTGATGGAGCTTGACGAGGCCGGCTACGCGGCCTCCGACGAGAGCTGTCTTACAAAGACCCGCGGCGTGTTCGTCGCCGGCGACTGCCGCAGGAAAGCCGTGCGCCAGCTAACCACCGCCGCTGCCGACGGTTCGGCGGCAGCCCTTGCCGCGTGCAGCTACATTGACAATATG
>CALZAG010000070.1 GCA_945613045.1 uncultured Clostridia bacterium
AGCTGTTATAAATATCTGGACTTTTCATGGGCAGAAGCTCCTGATGTGCCAATAGAAAAACTGTTCATAAAATCCGGTGAAGTTGATTATCAGGGCATTGTAATGGCAGCCGAAAAGATGCTGAGCCTTGAGGAGGATCTGCAGCTCCCGGAAAGCATCCAAAGCGGCGAATTTATCTCCGCCTGCTCAAGCCTTGATGTAGAAAGCAGCGAGGTGATAGGCAGCAAGCTTATAATAAAAGGCCGGGCACATATAGAAGCGCTGTATGCCGTATCCTCCGCTCCCGAGACAGCGGAGTTCAGCATAGGCTTTTCCCTGCTTTTTGAGCTTCCTGAGGATGTTAAAGAGCCCAAAGTCCGTGCCGTGGGCATGGTCACCGGGCAGTATTTTGAGCCTTTGGGCGAAAAGCTCGCGGCGGATATCCGCGGAGCGATACAAATCTTATGCACCGAGCAGCAGCACATAAGATGCATAGACGATGCGTACGCCTGCGGTATGGAGCTTAGCATGAACTCCATTCAGTTTAAGTATTTGAGTGCTGCCTCCTGCACGACCTCCAATGAGAGCATATCACTTTCATATAACTCGGATTACGGGATAAGCAGGATACTGTGCGCCCATGCCTCATGCGCGGCTCTCGATATCACAGACGGGCATATATCCACACCGGTGAGCGCGGACATAATCTATGCCGACAGCGAAGGCTCGCTGCGCTCCTGCAGAGTGCGGGGCGCCGCAGAGATCCCGTATGAAATAAGCGGAGGATACGAGCTTGAGTCGGTACGCATAAGAAATATTAAGGCTGCCGCAAAAGCTGATGGAGCCGTGATAAATGTTACCATTGATATAGAGGCTGAGTTTTGCACCGTTATGCGCAACGAGGTGACGATGATAAACGATATAAGCGCCGAGCCCTGTGAATCGGGCAGAGCCGGAGCCTCCGCTTATATGTGCAGAGCACTTGACGGGGATCTGTGGAGCATAGCAAAAAAATATGGCTCCGATATAGAGTTAATAAAAGAGATAAATTCACTTGAGGATGATGAGAGCATTGAAGGCAGGCTGCTGCTGATACCCGTAGTGCGGTAGGAGAATGCTATGAACACATATGAAAAGGCTCTCGGGCTGCTGCCGCGTCGGCTGCTGACGGAATGCTCAGACATACCTTCATCTGAGGCGGAGGAATTCCGCCTCAGAGCGGGAAGACGAGCAACATTACTTATCGGGGGAACGGAGACGCCAATATCTTCAGTTCCGGTCGACACAAGTGACATCGACAGCGTTATCGAGCGGGCAACTAACGCCTCGGTGCATACTGCGCAAAGCAGTATCGCAAAAGGGTTCATTAATTGCTCCGGCGGCATCAGGATAGGCCTGTGCGGGACAGGCATAATCGACAAAGATAAGGTCACCGGAATGCGCGGCATAAGCTCGCTTGCAATAAGAATACCGCACGAGATCAGAGGCTGCGGACAAGCGGCGATCGACAAGGTAAAGGCAGATACAGTGGGCAGTGTACTGATCCTGTCGCCGCCTGGATACGGAAAGACCACCTTTCTGCGCGAGTGCATAAGGCAGTTGTCAGACTCAGGAAAGCGGGTGTCAGTTGCCGACGAGCGCGGAGAGCTTGCCGCGGTACACAGGGGTGTTCCCCAATTCGACCTTGGAAAAGCAAGTGATATCATGTCCGGTGTTCCCAAGGCGCAGGCGGTCATGATGCTGCTGAGAGCCATGAACCCGCAAATAATTGCCATGGACGAGATAAGCTCTCCCGAGGATGTAGAAGCCGCCGAAACGGCGTCCGGCTGCGGAGTGAGGCTTATTGCGACGGCTCACGCAGCAGATAAATCTGAGCTGTACCGCAGACCGGTATACAGAAGGCTGCTTGAGCTCGGAGTGTTTAAAAACACAGTCGTTATTGAAAACCGCTGCGGAAGACGCAGCTATTCATACGAGGAGCTATGATATGAATTGGCTTGGTGCAGCGATCATCGTAGCGGCCTGCTCGGTGATCGGCATAAATAAAGCCAGGTCACTTGGCAATACCGAAAAATGTTATGCGGCGCTTATCTCTGTGCTTGAGATCGCTAAAGGCGAGATATGCACGCGCAGAGCGCCCATGGATGAGGTATTCAGAGTTCTGGCGGAAGGCGCGGCGAAGCCGGTCAGGCCATTCGTATCCGGCGCGGCGGCTCAGCTTACGGCGCTGGGAGATCATTCCTTCGCTGAGATATGGTGCGGCTGTGCGGACAAGTATTTGACGCAGCTTTCACAGGCATCCATTGCCTCCGTAAAGAGTCTCGGCAGCAGTCTGGGGCGGTATGACGCCGAAATGCAATGCGCGGCTATCGAAAGATGCATGGCCTTACTCTCACAGGAGCAGCAGGCGTTCAGCTCCGGACTTAGCGCCAACAAAAGAATGTACATAGGCATAAGCAGCGGGATGGGCCTGATTATAGCCATCATGCTGCTGTAATACGGAGGAAAAATGGAGATCGATCTGATATTTAAAATCGCGGCAGTCGGCATATTGGTTGCTGTTCTGAACATTTTGCTGACCCGCTCCGGCAGGGACGAACAGGCTCTGATGACAACGATAGCGGCGCTCGTTGTAGTACTTATCGTAGTGGTGCAGAAGATAAGCGAGCTGTTCGGATTAATCAAGGCCCTGTTTCAGCTGTAATGGACATTGTTATCAAAGGGGCGGCGGTGGGAATAATCGCGGCGCTGTGCGCCCTGCTCATCAAAAAAAGCAATCAGGATATGGGGCTTGCCGTTGCTATAGCGGCAGCGGCTGTTATATGTATTGCGTCGGCTGAACTGTTCGGCAGCATTTTTGATGTTATTCATCACGCCATAAGCAGTACGGGACTCAGCTCCGCCGTTTTCATGCCGATAGTAAAATGCGTAGGCATAGCAATAATCGTAAACATCAGCGCAAGTCTATGCAAGGACGCCGGACAGTCGGGGATAGCCTCTGCGGTCGACCTTTTGGGCGCGGCGGCCGCAGTATTCACGGCTATGCCTCTGATAAAATCACTTCTTGAAATGATCGGTGAACTCGTATGAAAAAGCTGCTGCTGATAATTGTATTTGCCGTTATCCTGACCGGCTCATGCCATGCGGAGCTTTACGATGAAAACGAGCTGCGCGGCGCTCTTCCCGAATACGCGGACGAGCTGATGGGTGATGATACCGCCGACACCGATAAAAGCCTTGGCGCGCTGGCGGCGGAGCTTAAAGACAGCATATCGGAAAATATGGGGTCTGCGCTCAAAAAAGCAATTGCGATAATAGCAGTTGCCATGATCTGCTCAATGCTGAACGTTTTTTCTGAGGATACACCGGACTATGTATCGTTGGGCGGCTGTGCGGCGATAGCGATAATAAGTATTGCCGACGTAAACTCGTTTATCAATTCAAGCGCCGATGCGCTAAATTCCATATCTGTTTTTTCAAAAACCCTGTTGCCGGCCCTGTGCGCGGCGGGGGCCGCCTGCGGAACGCTTGGCTCGGCAACGGCAAAATACGCAGCGTCGGTGCTTTTCATGGATGCATTCGTCACAACGGCTCAATATGTTATCATGCCGCTTATATATGCGTATCTCGCCGTGCACATTGCAGCTGTATCAATGGACAACAAAAGCCTTGCAAGCGTATCAAAGCTGATAAAGTGGCTGTGTACTTGTCTTATGACCCTTATAGCGCTCGCCTTCACAGTATATATCGGTCTGAGCTCGGTCATTGCCTCCGGCGGAGACGCAGTAGCCTCAAAATTTACAAAAACAGCAATATCCACAGCCCTGCCGGTAGTCGGCAGCATAATATCCGACGCAGCCTCAACAGTGGTCGCCGGGGCTGAGGCACTGCGAAACTCGGTTGGCGTGTTCGGGATGCTCGCCGTATTGGCTATCTGCGTTGCGCCGTTTGCGGTGATGGGTATAAATTATCTTGCATATAAGGCCGCAGCGGCGATGATACAGGTCTTCAGGGCCGATAAGCTGTCATCACTTGCAGACGGTATTGGAAGCGCAATAGGTATGCTGCTCGGCCTGATCGGCTGCTGCGCTGTGATATTGTTCATTTCTATAGGAATCTCCATAAAGGCGGTGGGCGGATGATGGCAGAAGCTCTCAGAGCGTGGCTGAATGCTGTAATTTACACCGGCGTCATATGCGGTATAGCGCTCATGATCACTCCAGGCGGCAGAGTAAAAAAGGCTCTTACCGTACTTTGCGGCGCCGCAATGTGCGTTGCATTCATATCGCCGCTTGCCGGTATCGACTTAGACGGCTATTCGGAGACTTTGGCCGGCTTCAAGCTCGAGGCTGAGGCCTTTGCGGCGCAGGGCGAAAGCTACAGCAAAAATTTAAATCGCACTATCATAGAGGATGAGTGCGAAGCATATATATTGGACAAAGCCGAAAATTTAGGAGTGCAGCTTGATGAGGTAGAGGTCTTAGCCGTTTGGAGCGATGAAGGATACTGGTATCCGTCGGAAGCGGCGATAAAAGGCAGCTTAAATCAGGCTCAGCGGGAGAGAATGAGCGCGTATATCGAAGCGGAGCTCGGGATAAGCACAGATAAGCAGCAATGGAGCGAGTAAATGAAAACTGATAAGATAAAAAAACTGATCGACAAATATAAATATCCCTTGCTGGCGCTGCTTCTGGGGATCGTTATAATGCTTGTCCCGACAGGAAAGGTAAGCACGGATAAACCGGATAATACCTCAGCGGACGACGAGATAAGGCTTGAGACAGTGCTTGAGAAGTGCGAAGGGGTAGGGGAGGCGAAAGTGCTGCTTTCCGAAAACGGAGCCGTAATTGTTTGCGAGGGAGCTGAAAATCCGGAGGTGAGGCTATCAATAATAAGAGCAGTAGAGGCTTTCACGGGATTTTCAAGCGACAGGATACAAGTTTTAAAAACTGCGCTGAATATGGGAGGGTAACATGAAAAATCTGAAACGTAATATTACGATCGCAGCCGTCCTGCTGCTTGTGTGCGCAGCGGTTTATTTGAACTGGTCATACAACAACCAATGGGGCAAAGCCGACCCGGCAATGGTAAAGGCGGAGGACGCGGCGATGGAGGCCGCAAACGAGGCTTATGAGGCCGCCAACACGGCAGGATCATCAGGGTACTTTGCCGAAGCGAGACTTAACAGGCAGGTATCCCGCGACGAGGCGATAAAGCTTCTTGAGGATGCTGTCGCATCGGAAACAGCCTCTCAGGAGACTATAGATTCAGCGATGAACGCTATCTCCGCCATGGCAAATTACTCCATGAAAGAATCCCAGCTTGAGAATAAGCTGCTTGCAAAGGACTTTTCCGACTGTGTTGTGTACATGAGCGACAATTCCATAACCGTTGCGGTTCCTGCTCCGGCTGAGGGGCTGAGCGAAGCGGCGGTTGCCAGAATAACCGAAACCGTGACCAGTGAAACAGCTTACACGGCAGCTCAGCTTAATGTAATAGAGGTACCTGCATAAAAAAGACGGGAAAACCCGTCTTTTTTGCTTTATTTTTGCCTGTGATTGTGGTAAAATACTAAGACCGAATACATGCGCTTGATGCGCAGGCAAAAATGGAGGCTCACTATGGGTGATAACTACATCAGCTGCAGGGAGAAAAACGGCAGCATAAACATATCTGAAGACGTGATTTCCACTATGGTGCAGACCGCGATAACCGAGGTCGATGGCGTTGCCGCCATATCCAACACAGCCGGAGGCGAGCTTGCGGAGCTTATCGGTTTAAAAACACTGTCCAAGGGAGTTAAGGTCCAGATCGTTGATGACACGATAAAGGTCGACGCTATAATTCTTGTCCGCTATGGCTGCAATATAGTCAATGTCGCGCGTGAGGTGCAGAATTCCGTGACCGAGGCAGTTCAGGCTATCACCGGCATCGACAAGTCGGAAGTCAACGTTCATGTTTCCGGCGTTGCTTTTGAAAAATAAGCTGAGAGGAATACGGCATGAAGAGAACAACTGCCAGAGAGATAGCAGTACAGCTCGGCTTTTATGCGTCTGCAAGCGATAAACCTGTATCCGAGATCATAGATGAGTTTTTTGATGAGGAGTACTTTGCCACATTGGCTGGCGAGGATGAGCTTTTCGCCGAATATCCGGAAAAAAAGCAGAAGGATTACATCATTCGTCTTGCGGAGAATATGGAAGCGTACCGCATACAGATCGATAAGTATATAGAAAAATATGCGCGTGGCTGGAAGGTAGAGCGCATATCAAAAACCGCTATTGCCGTACTGCGCTGTGCGATATGCGAAGTGATGTACATGGACGATATCCCGAACAGCGCGGCAATAAATGAGGCCGTTGAGCTGGCCAAGGGCTATGATGAGCCCGAAACAGTCGCGTTCATCAACGGCGTTCTCGGCGGGTTTATGCGCGGTGAGTTCGGCGAAGGCGCCGAAGCGGAGAAGAAAGAATGAACGAAAGAACTCTGACCGTATCGGAGCTTAACGGCATAATCAAGGCGCTCATCGACAGTGAGCCGCTTCTCGGAAAGGTCTGTGTTCGGGGAGAGCTGTCCAATTATAAGATCTACCCCTCGGGTCACCACTATTTCACCCTTAAAGATGCGGAAAGCAGTTTAAGATGCGTCATGTTCAAAAGCAGTGCGTCCAAGCTCCGTTTTCGCCCTGAAAGCGGCATGGGCGTCACTGCTTTTGGGCGTATATCTGTGTTCCCGCGTGACGGAGCGTACCAGCTCTATTGCACCGACCTTATTCCCGAGGGCACAGGGGATCTTCAAATAGCATATGAGCAGCTCAAGGCCAAGCTGGCCTCGGAGGGGCTGTTTGACCCGAGCCATAAAAAGCCGCTCCCTGCGTTTCCGAGCAAGATCGCGATCATCACCTCCTCGGCAGGCGCTGCCGTACACGATATGATCCGTATACTCGGCAGGCGCTGGCCTATGACCAAGGTCGTTCTTCTGCCGGTGCGGGTACAGGGAGTGGAGGCTCCGCCAGAGATCGTAGGAGCTATCCGCTACGCAAATAAATATAAGGTCGCCGATCTCATAATAACTGGCCGCGGCGGCGGTTCTATCGAAGACCTTTGGGCATTTAATGACGAGCGCGTCGCAAGAGCCATATACGAGTCCGAGCTGCCCGTGATATCCGCCGTCGGCCATGAGCCGGATGTAACGATATCGGACTATGTTGCCGACGTCAGGGCCTCAACTCCGTCAAACGCGGCAGAGCTCGCCGTGCCGGACGAGTCCGAAATGCGCGAGCTTCTTGAAAACCTGAACATAAGGAAAACTCAGGCTGTGCGCAAAAAACTCAGCCGCCTGAGCACCAGGCTCGAGGATATCAAAAGTCGCAGAGTGCTGCAAAGCCCGATGACTTACGTTGATTCAAAGCGTTCAGAGCTTGACTATGTGCGCGGCCGGCTCATTGCCGCGGCCGACAGGATAAACGCCTCAAAACGCCATAAATTTGTGGCGCTTGCCGCGTCGCTCGACGCTATGAGCCCGCTCAAGGTCATGGGCAGGGGATACGCCATTGCGGCGGATGCAAAGGGCGAGCTGATAAGAAGCATAAACGATGTCAAGCCCGATGATAAAATGCGGCTTTTGGTCCGCGACGGTGTGATAAAGTGCGCAGTAGAAGAAAGCGAGGCAATAAAATATGAGTGATAAAAAGCTTAGTTTTGAGCAGTCGATAAACAGGCTTGATGAGATCGTGAAGCTCCTTGAGCGCGGTGACGCGCCGCTGAGCGACTCTCTGAAGCTGTTTGAGGAGGGGACAGGCCTTATCGCAAACTGCGATGCTTTGCTCAACGAGGCGGAGCAGACCGTGGTAAAGCTGAAAAAAGGCCCCGACGGCGAGCCTGTTGAATTGCCGTTTGAGGACGCGGAATAATGAATATGACTGAATATAAGTCCCTCATAGACGCAGAGCTTGACGATTATTTCACTCCGGCAGGGCTGCCTTATGACGGATTGCTTGAGTCGATGAGGTACAGTCTTACCGCCGGCGGCAAACGAATAAGGCCGATCCTCGTTCTTGAGTTCTGCCGCATATCCGGCGGCGACGTTCAGAAAGCACTTCCGGTTGCCTGTGCGATCGAAATGCTGCACACATACAGTCTCATTCACGATGATCTTCCCTGCATGGATAACGACGACCTGCGCCGCGGCAAGCCGACAAATCATGTCGTCTACGGCGAATGCACGGCGGTG
>CALZAG010000071.1 GCA_945613045.1 uncultured Clostridia bacterium
GCGTTGACTACACGGGTCTTCTGAGCCAGCACGGCCTCGGCGTAGATCGTTGCCATGCCGAAGAAGGCGATTATCCACATCCACAGGATCGCACCGGGGCCGCCGATGAGGATAGCGCCGCAGGCGCCGACGATGTTTCCGGTGCCGACCTGAGCGGCGATCGCGGTCGTCAGCGCCTGGAAGGAGCTGAGTCCGCCTCGCTGTTTGCCGCCGTGCAGAGAAATGTTTCCGAACACGCTGCGCCACGCTTCACCGAAGCAGCGCACCTGAACGAACTTTGTCCTGATAGAGAAATACAGGCCGCAGCCAACAAGCAAAATAATTAGAATGTAGTCTGACAGGTAGCTGTTGATGGTCTGCACGATGCTGAGTAGGGTCTGTTCCATTTTTCTTTTCCTCCAAATAAAAAACTGCTGAAAAAATCAGCAGCTCCGGAGACGTATCAGAAAACATATTAATACTTATGCTTTCTCTGTCCTTTTGCCTGAGAGATTCGGCTTTCGCCTTACACCTTCGGCACCCTTTCGGGATTCTCCAGAGCATCCTCCGCCTCCAGTCTCTTTCGATTCTTGAGGTTTCAACGGATTTAATGTGCTAAGATTAGCATACTAATTATATATTGTCAATAGGCTCTGCTTGTTAATTTACAAATTATCCGTTTCATGCGTTCGATACATTTAATAGTTCGTTAACACAAAACCCCTCTGCATATAATACAATCATAGCATCTTCCGGAAAGGATTTTTTAACATGAAAAAAACAATTTCACTTATCCTCGCAGTCCTGATGCTGGGAAGCTGCCTGTGCTTTGCCGACAGCATCGAGGACAGCCGCGTAGTCATCGGCGCCGATCTGAACGAGGACGAGATCGCATATGTCTACGACTCGTTCGGCATTGACCGTAATGAGGTCAAGGAGCTTACCGTCACGAACTCCGATGAACGCGAATACCTTGAGGGACTCGTTGATGACAGCCTTATCGGCTCGAAGTCCATCTCCTGCATCTATATAGAGGCTCTTGACGAGGGCGAGGGGCTTGACGTTTCGGTCAAGAACATCACCTGGTGCACTCCCGATATGTATATGAACGCCATGGTCACCGCCGGTATCACCGATGCAAACGTTAAGATTGCGGCCCCATTCAACGTATCCGGCACCGCCGCCCTGACGGGCATCTACAAAGCCTATGAGGACATCACCGGCGAAAAGCTCGACGAGGACGCAAAGCTCGTCGGCACTCAGGAGCTCGCCATTACGGCAGAGCTTGCCGATGAGATCGGCAGCGCAGACTCCACCTCCATTGTAAACGAGCTTAAGCTCATGCTCGACGAGACCCGGGAAATGACCGACGACGAGCTGCGCGAGGAGATCAAAAAGATCGCCGCCGAATACGACGTGAGCCTCACCGACAGTCAGATCGATCAGCTCATCAAGCTGTGCCGCTCCATGGAGAAGCTCGACACCGAAGCGCTCAAGCAGAAGGTCGAGGAGGTGCAGCAGTACCTCAAGGATATCGTTAAGAAGCACGGCGAGGTAAAGCAGTTCCTCGCCAACGTCGCCGACACGGTCACCGAATTTGTTAATAAGGTCATTGATTTCTTCAAGGGAATCTTCGGCTGATCCGTATATGACTAAACGTAAGCATCCTGCACGGTTTAAACGGCAGGATGCTTTTTTCAGTGCGTATTGCGTCCGGTCACAGCGGCCGCTTTTTTATCTGAGCCCACTTGCGCGGATACATCGGATGGGTGGGCTTGACCTTCTCTATTATCACGGCGGCGTGGCTTACGTCCGTTCCCGGTATTGTATATTTTATCGTGTTCCTCAGCTCGGCTCCGAGAATGTGCATCGCGCCGCGCGCCTCAGAAACCTCCTGTGCGCATTCAGGGCCCTTCATGGCAATAAATACGCCGCCGACCTTAAGGAACGGCAGACAGAGCTCGCAGAGGGTATTCAGCCGCGCCACGGCTCTTGACACGGCTATATCATAGGCTCCGCGCAGCTCAGCCGGAGTCTCCTCCGCTCTCGCGTGGATGCATGTGACGTCCTCAAAGCCCAGCTTTGCGCAGGTCTCCCGAAGGAAGTCCACCCGCTTGTTGAGACTGTCAAGCAGAGTCAGCTCAAGGCTCGGCTCGGCGATCCTGAGCGGCAGGCCGGGAAATCCGGCGCCGGTACCGACATCGATGAGCCTCTTGGCCTTGAAATCATACATCCCCAGCAGCGCGGCACAGTCGAGAAAATGCAGCCTTGCCACGTCCTCAGCGCCGATTATGGCAGTGAGGTTCATGACCTTGTTGCGCTCGGCAAGGTATTCATAATAGCTCATGTATTGCTCAAGGGCGCGCTCGCTTATATCAACGCCCAACTGGGCAAAGCCTTTTTTCAGTATCTCTTCCATGTTTCCTCCACCGCGGTGCTTTTGCACAGAAAAAATGAGCCGTATCTGACGGCTCATTTTATCATATTATTTAGTTATTGGCAATCAGATAAAGAAATTATGGTCGCCTATGCTCATGACCCACGTCGTTGAGCTGTTCATGCCGCCTTCCCAGTATCTTCCCACCTGGAAAAACAGCGCGTCACCGACGGTATTATAGCCCTCGTACACAAGCTTTGCGCACACAACGCTTATCTCATAGGGATCGCGGTAAATGACGCCGTTCTGCGCGGGATTAAACTGCCCGGGCTGGAAAATAACATCCTTCAGAGTATCGGGGAAGCGGCTGCTTCCCATGCGGTTGAGTATCACATTGCCCACGCCTATCTGCCCCGCAACGGGCTGATTGCCGGATTCCCATGTGATGATCCTGCTCATCCAATAGATATCGTCTTCGTTATAGTACTCGTCCCCGCTTTGAAGGATCTGTTCGTTTGCCGTGCCTAAATCGTAAGCTCCCAGCTCCTCATTCCATGAAACGCTGAGCGTGAATATCTTCGCCACAGCATCCATCGGAACGATAAATGAGCCTTCGACTTCCATATAACCGTCGGGCAGGTAGAGGTATCTTCCGTTTGCGCTCATGTACTGGTCCGAGCTGCAAGCCTCGATCACTATCCCTCCGACCTCAACAGTCAGTGTATTTATCTCATTGTCAAAATAAGCAGCGGTGTCATACCCCAAAACGGCGCTTATCGCTTCAAGGGATACATAGGTGTTGCTCCCGACGGTATAGCCGCGGCAGGAAAGAAGGCCGTCGACATACACCGGGGTCTCCGTGTAGCTGACACCGCTGTCAGTCTCCTCGGCGAAAGCAGAGCCGCAGAGGAAGACGCACAGCAAACAGATAACGAATACGAGTATGATGCTGTACTTTTTGAGTTTACTCATATAACGCTCCTGTCAAATTAATTCGTTCGGCAAAACACCGAACATTTGCCCAATAACTATTAGGCATATTAATTATAACGGAACATTCGCAAGCAGGTAAATAGTGATATTGCACAAATAGGTTTGTGTCGATTTGTTAAATATCAACATACGCTCGCTTTAAACCGCAAGATTTTGAGTCTCAAAAAGGCTAAAACACAGGATTTTGTGGCTTCAGCAAGTTGCACAAAGTTTTAATTTCGACGACATTTTGCAAAAAATCTGTAAAAATTATTACAAAGGTTAATCATTTGTATAACGTTATGTAAATCATTTAAGTTATGTGAAATAATTATGTAAACCAAATTGCCATTTTTATATGCAGTTTTTAAGCGCCTTTGCAAGCTGATCAGGACATGAGGTCGGCTTCAGTCCGCAGCGGATTCCTTCCATTCGTGCAATTGCTTCCTCCACAGTCATCCCCACCAGAAGTCTTGAAATCCCACTCAGGTTGCCGCTGCATCCGCCCGTGACCTCCACTTTCTCAATGCGCCCGTTTTCGACGTCTATTTCCATAAGTCGGGAGCAAACCCCCTTCGGTCTATATGTAATATGCATTTTTACACCTCATTATTGAATATTATTAGGTTTACATAATATAGTTGACCTGAGCCTGATGTACTCAGATCGCCATGGCATATATACGCTACCACACATTACGACATAAGTACAGAGATATTTTTTCTTCCGGAGAAATATACTTACCTGAACGGAGGCGAGGACAAGGTGAAAAAGCTAAAGCTTATAACATTGGTGGTGCTTGCCGGACTGTGCCTGTACCTTTTTGCCCGGTATTTAGGCAATGACGGCAGCAGCATTTTTGTGAGCACCATGTCGCTCGCAGGCTCAGAGCCTGATGAGGCATACCCTACCGGCACGCCGCTGGACTCTCCCGCTCCCTCCGTGACCGAAGCTCCGGTCAGACCGACCATAGTGCCGACCACCATATCCGGCGGGCTCGTAATTAAAAACTCCTCGGATCATACTGTGGACTCGGAGGAGCTTTTGGCGCAGGGCTGTTCTATCAGGCTTGAGGCTGACAAGCCGCAGATACTCATTATCCACACCCACTCCAGCGAGGCCTACTCCCCTGCCGGACTGGATAAATACGAGGATCTGGGCACCAATCGCACGCTGGATACTAATTATAATGTAATAAGGATAGGCAACGAGCTCACGGAGATATTTCAAAGCTACGGTCTGAACGTGATACACGATACGGGAGTTTACGATTATCCCAGCTACACCGGCTCTTATAACCGGAGCTGCGAGGCCATTGAGAGATATCTTGCCGATAATCCCAGTATCCGGATCGTCATCGACCTGCACAGGGACGCTTTGTGCTCGGATGAGATCACCTATAAGACCGAGGCCGATGAGGACGGCGTTTGCGCCTCCCAGATCATGATACTCATCGGAAGCGACTCGAGCGGCCTTGAGCATCCCGACTGGCAGCAAAACCTGCGGCTTGCGCTGTACCTGCAGAAAGCGGTGTGCAGTGAGTATCCGAGCCTGATGAGGCCGGTGCAGCTCGTATCCTACCGGTATAACCAGCACCTGACCCACGGTTCCATGATCCTGGAGGTGGGCAGCAACGGCAACACCCTCCAGGAGGCGCTGGCCGCAATACGGCTTTTCGGAAAGGCCGCCGGACCGGCCCTGGCAGAGCTCATTGAGTGAATATTACTATTGTAAAAACGCTCTCCGTTTTGCTATAATGTGACCGTAGAAATATAGCGGAGGATAAAGCATGATAGGTCCAGGTCTCAAAAAACTTGCCCGGGAAAACGGAATGAGCGTCGCTTCGGGAGTCGCTTACGGCGATTTCAGAGGCTATGCTGCAACTTTTTCCGAGGGCTCAGGCTACAAGCTTATTGCGGTCACCACAAAATTTCCCGACGAGCAGGCCGAAAACAGCTTCATGGACGAGCTGCACCGTCGGGATCTTAAAAAGGAATTTCGTGTTCAGGAACTCATTGTGTCTGACAACAGCATCGTTGTCAATTTCCATGACAGCATAGGCACCATGAAATACATAAGCTCTTTCTGCGACTTTTTCTTCCCTCTGCTGGCACAGTACGGCGCCTCAGGCGTCAATGTCTGCCCAGAATGCGGCGGCGAGTTTTTCGGTGACGGGCGCTGGAAACTCATTAACGGCGCCGCGTATCATCTGCACGAAAGCTGTGCCTCAAGCATTGCCGCCGGAGCTGCCGCACAGGAGCAGGCAGCCCGCGACGCCGATACCGGCACCGTCGGCGCGGGTATCATAGGCGCTCTGCTGGGTGCGCTTTTGGGTGCGATCCCATGGGCGATCCTGCTCTATTTGGGATATTTTGCTGCCGTTGCCGGTCTTCTCATCGGCTGGCTCTCCAAAAAAGGCTATGAGCTGCTCCGCGGCAAAAGATGCAAGGCAAAGCTTTACATCGTTATCATCGCAAGCGTTTTAAGCGTGCTCGTCGGCAACCTCGCCGTGGATTATTACAGCGTGTTCAGCCTCATCCGCGACGGCCTGCTGCCGGAGCTGACATACGGCGATGTTTTCCCCTCCCTGCTTTATCTTTTCTCCGTCGACGACGCCTACAGAACTGCTACGCTCAGCAACGTCGGCCTCGGCCTTTTGTTCGCGCTGCTCGGTACCTACGGTATTCTCAGGGATATCCGTCACGAGACCTCCGGCATGAAGATTACCGACCTGAGTCTGAGATGATCACAACGACCATAAATGAGCATGAAAATGCAGCCTGTCTTGCCGATGACAGGCTGCATTTTTCCGCAAAAGACATGGATGATGGAATTAGGGGGATAGAAGAATTCATATGAAGCCGCTGTGCCGTCAGCAGCTTGCGCTTATTATATTAACTTATTTGTTTTTTAAAGTCAAGCATAGTTGGTTATTTTATTTATTAAATTTTCGTTAATTAAAGGCGGCATCGCGGATACCGCCTTTTTTAACTAAAAACTATATAATCCTCTTGGCTCCCGTGTAGTGGTTTATGTAGTAGCTTGAACCTTCCAGAGCGGTGATGCACACGCAGCCCTTGCCGGAGGAGGCGTGGATGAAGTATCCGTTGCCGATGTACATACCCACATGGCCGATAGGGTCAACGCTGTCCGAGAAGAACACAAGGTCACCGGGCTGGAGCTGGCTCTTGGATACGGACACGCCGTTGTTGGCATACTGAAGGCTTGCCCTTCGCTGGAGCTGATAGCCGTACTGCTGATAGACGTAGTACACAAAGCCCGAGCAGTCAAAGCCCTTGGGTGATGTGCCGCCCCAGACATACGGCGTACCGAGATATTCCTTGGCGGTAGCGACGATCTGGTCTGCCAGAGCATTGCTGGTGCCGAGCTTTACATAGTCGGCGCTGATATAGCCTTTAAGCCCCTTGTATGTGACTGCATACCAGTTGCCGGTCTGTCCCGTGACATTGACCTGGATGCCCTTGTTGTAATAGCCTATGACCGAATAACCGGTACCCGGGCCGCTTCTCATGCGGACGCTGTTGCCGGTGATGGTACCGACGCTGTCCATGGTCTTTTCGGGCTCTGAAACTGCGGCGGAGCCGACCTTGACATAGTCCTTTTTCATGTAGCCGTACTTGCCGTTAATGCTGATCTCGTACCAGCCGTTGTATTCGCCGCTTATCTTTACTTCGGTCCCCTTGTTGTAGCTGCCGATGACCGCGAAGTCGGTGGAGGGGCCCATCCTCATTCGGACGGCGCTTCCGTTAACGCTTCCGCTTTTGGCAGTGCTGTAAACATTATCGGGGCTGATGCGCATATAGCTTGCGGAAACATAGCCGGTCTTGCCGTTATAGCTGACCTTATACCAGCCGTCAACGGAGCCCAGGACCTTCATTGTAACGCCGTTTGAGTAATAGCCGAGAATGCTGCTGCTCGTATTCGGCTGGCTTCTCATACGCACGCTGGTGCCGATGATCGCGCCGTTGAAGCCGCCTGTACCCGGCGTCGGCGCCGGAGTCTGCGCAGGCTTTGACGTGCCCGAGGAGGTGGCTCCGGCGGAAAGAGTCATGTAATCGGCACTGACATAGCCGGTCTTGCCACTGTAGGAAACGGCATACCAGTTGCCGGCAGCGCCGGTTATCGTCATCTGCGTACCCTTATCGTAGGTGCCTATGATGGAATAAGAGGTTCCCGCGCCGCTTCTCATGCGAACGTCGCTGCCGCTTATGGTGCCGGTGCCGAAGGAACCGCTGACCTTGCCGGCGGCGCTGAGATACTGCGCAGAGGCATAGCCGACGGTATTGTTGTAAACTATCTTGCTCCAGCCGTTTGATGTGGACTGGACAATTACCTCCGCGCCCTTGGGCATGGTCATTATTATTGAATTGCCCGTACCCGCGCCGGTACGCATATTCAGCGCCGCAGTGGTTTTGGCTCCGCTGATCCCGGCCGCGCCCGCGGGGATAATAAACAGTGATATACTAAGTATAACTGCAAGCACTATGCTTATCGCTCGTTTTTTCATGTTGAATTCTCCGTAAATTATGCTTAATATGTCAAAACGTAATCAAATTGTAACATAAAGGGCGAATTATGTCAACATCCTAAGCTTACCAATACGGTTATCTGATGTAAAAATTCTATGAATTCGGGAAAAATCCGCCGAACAACAATATATTGTGCCGAGAGAAATATTTTACAAATAGTTATTGTATATGGGGCCGAGAACGTGTAATTTACGGTTTTCTTTTACCAAGCTTTATGCTATACTGTCAGCATAGAAAACAGTATGGACGCGTTAAACGGCTTTCGTCCGGCTCTTAAAGGCAGCCGG
>CALZAG010000072.1 GCA_945613045.1 uncultured Clostridia bacterium
GAAGGAAAGATGGTCGGCGTCAACGCCGAGATATCCCCAATAAGTGTTCATTATGTCCTGCGCGAGCTTGGGCATCTTCATGGCCTTGAATACGCGGTTGACGGAATAGCTGCCCAGGCGAAGGAAATTGGGGAAATGCTCCTGCATATACTTCGGGTCGGTCTTGCCCCCGACGCTCAGCGAGTAGTCGCCCGCCTCGTGGAACTCGGTGCCGAGATCAAAAAGGTCCTGGATGGACTTGCGGCATCCGGGAACGAGCCGCTCCATCTCGTTGACGAAGTTTTCCACACCACAGGGCAGGGTCGCGTCGATGTGGGTCTTTCCGTCGCTTGCGGTGGTGATAACGCGGAAATTGTCCGGCACCTGATGCCACTTGATATCAAGGCCGAAATCGTTGACGATGATCTTGCGGCAGCCTCCGGGATTTTCGGCGGTTCCGAACTCACAGATCTCGTGCAGAGCCGTTTCAAACTCGAAGCGGCCCCTGCGGAAGCTTGAGGCGCAGCCTCCGGGCAGATTGTGGCGCTCGATAAGCAGCGTCTTTTTCCCCGCCAGAGCCATTCGGCAGGCGGCAGCCAATCCACCGTTACCTGCGCCGATCACAACGGCGTCGTATTTTGGCATCAAAAATATCTCCCTTCTTTGTGGTAATACCACATGATTATATTGTTTATTTTATAACCATTACCACATAAAGGTCAATGCTGTCTAAATAATTTCGGCGAATCAATCATATTCGGTGTTGACAATTTGGCAATGTGCAGATAGAATTTAGCTCGTGGAACTTGGTACGACCACGAGCATGGGAGGTAATTATGGGCTTTCATAAAATAACCGCGCTGTCAATGACAGATCTTTTTGTTGAGCAAATAGAGAATATGATACTCTCGGGCGAGCTTGCCGTCGGGGAGCAGCTTCCGCCGGCCCGTGAGCTCTCCCTGAAAATGGGCGTGAGCCGCACGGTCATATCGGCGGGGCTCGTTGAGCTTGAAAAGCTGGGCTTTGTGGAGATAAAGCCCCGTCAGGGTGTTTTTGTCTGCGATTACCGACGCAAGGGAAGCGTAGAGACCCTGATCGCGATAATGCGCTACAACGGCGGAGCCATGCGCAAGAACGAGGTCAAGTCCCTGCTTGAGACGAGGGAGGCGATGGAGTGCCTGTGCCTGCGCCTTGTGCTGGAAAAGAACGATCTGCCTGAGCTTGAAAAGCTGTCGCCAATTCTTGACGGCATCAAAAACGCGAGAAACGCGGACGAGGCGGCGGAGCAGGTGTTCTGCTTTCATCACGAGCTGGCGATAATGTCGGGGAACGTGCTTTTGCCGCTTTTGTACTACTCCTTCAAGCCGCAGGGAGAATACCTGTGGTCGCTCTACTGCAAGCGCAGCGGTATACAGAAGCTGTACGGGATAAAGCTGAAGCTTTTCACCGCTTTGCTAAACCGCGACCTCGATTCCGCCATTGCGCAGACCCACAGCGTCATGGACATAGCGAAAAACGACCTCGGCTTCTACGGCGCGTGAGCCGGCAGAACAACTTAAACGACGTCCAGCGTTTTTAGCGGTACGCCGTTTTAATGTAGAGATGTCTGCCGCCATACCTACTGCAGCAACATGGCCCGCGCCGGCATGAATCCAAAGACACTGCAGTACCTGATGGGCCATTCGGACATTGGAGTTACCATGAATACATATACCCATCTGGGACTGGAGGATGCCCAGAATGAAATGGCCCGCCTGGAAGAACTGAACAAGGCCAAGGAAGAAGTAGCAAAAGCCGCCGGTGAGAAGAGACCGGTGACGCAGAGAAACTTCAGAGCAGTTTAAGAAGGAGGAAAAACAACGAGCGCCCGGCTGATTGTGATGATCAGTGGGGCGCTTTTGCTGATGTTATGACGGACAGCGGTGATACATGCATAGATTGCTATTCCCATCTTTTTTCGCTTGTAGTAAAATAAAGGTGACATACAGATGTCATGTTATACGTTGTATCATATAGATGGAAGTGAAAAGCATGAAAATAAATAGAATGATAGGAATCTTATCCTTGCTGCTGCAAAGAGAAAAGGTCACAACGCCTGAACTGGCAGAGCATTTTGAAGTGTCTAAAAGGACCATCATAAGGGATATTGATGCCCTATGTCAGGCTGGAATACCAATATGTACGACTCAGGGAACTGGTGGCGGCATCCGCATCATGGATGGATATCGAATGGACCGTACTGTTCTAACCTCGAAGGATATGCAGATGATCATGGCAGGGCTGCGAAGTCTCGATAGTGTCAGCGGAAGTCATTATTACAGCCAGCTTATGGAAAAAATCAAGGCAGGTTCTTCTAATTTCATCGGTGGAAATGATACGATTTTGATCGACCTCTCTTCCTGGGATAAGGAGTCAATATCGGAAAAGATTACGCTGATACAGACTGCAATCGACACGAAGCGGGCAATCTGTTTTGATTATTATTCTCCCAAGGCAGAAAGCGCAAGATTGATAGATCCGTATTATCTGATCTTTAAGTGGAGCAGTTGGTATGTTTGGGGTTTTTGCAGGGGTAAACAGGATTTCCGAATGTTTAAGCTAAACCGTATGGACAGACTGGAGCTGTCTGCTGAGCCGATAGCAAATCGAGAGATTCGTTTTCCGGAATTTGAGACAAAGACTTTCTTCCCGGCAAATGTCCACCTGAAGGCAGCATTCGACCCCTCTATGAAATGGCATCTGATTGAAAACTATGGGTCGTCGTCGTTCACAATTCAAGAAGATGATTCCCTGCTGTTTGAGATGGATATGGATGAAAATGGCGTTATCGCTTGGCTTCTTTCCTGCGGGGATAAGGTTACGGTATTGGAGCCACAGTCTGTTAAGGAGAAAATGCTTCAAGTAGCCTCTGCAATTGCATCAAAATATCAAGAATAAGGACGGAAGTAATTATGGCATTTGATTTTAAGAAAGAATATAAAGAATTCTATATGTCTAAAAGTGTGCCGGAGATCGTAACAGTTCCCAAAGCAAATTATATTGCCGTTAGGGGCATGGGTGATCCAAACCAGGAAGGCGGCGCTTACCAGAGCGCGGTCAGCATTTTGTATGCGGTGGCGTATACACTGAAGATGAGTTATAAAACAGATTATCGCATCGAAGGATTTTTTGAATATGTTGTTCCGCCATTAGAAGGGTTTTGGTGGCAGGAGGGTGTCGATGGTGTTGATTATAGGGATAAATCTACCTTTCATTGGATTTCTGTGATTCGCCTTCCGGAGTTTGTTACAAAGAGGGATTTTGACTGGGCCGTGGAAGAAGCTGCTCGTAAAAAGAAGCTGGACTGTTCTCTGGCAGAGTTTCTAACGATTGAAGAGGGACTGTGTGTTCAGATCATGCATATAGGACCGTTTGATAATGAGCCGTCAACTGTCGCATTGATGGATCAGTATATTGCAGAAAACGGATATGCGAACGATATGAACGAAAACAGGCTCCACCACGAGATATATTTATCGGACGCGCGGAAAGCAGCGCCGGAGAAACGGAAAACCGTAATTCGCCATCCGATTAGAACACAATAAAGGAGATCGCTATATGAAAAATAAAGCACTTGTTGTCATTGACATACAAAATGACATTACAAAGAATTACCGTGAAATCGTTGAGAACCTCAATAAAGCCATAGACTGGGCTATTGAACAAGAAATGTATGTGGTATATATCTGCCAGAACAACATTACCCCTTCTGCAAAGAATTTCCTTCCCGGTACAAAAGGCGCAGAAATCGTTCCGGAGCTTCATGTTGCGAGTGACCACATTTTCATCAAGACCAAAGCAAATGCCCTTACCAGCGAAGAATTCTGTGCATTTATTGAGGAAAACAGTATTACGGAGTTTGTGATTACCGGCGCTGATGCAACCGCTTGTGTGAAGTCTACCTGCTATAACATGACGAAAGCAGGATATGCCGTTACCGTTCTATCTGACTGTGTGACCAGCTATGATAAGAAAAAGATTCCTGTAATGCTGGAATATTATAAAAGCAAAAATTGTATAGTAGTGACTTTAGATCAGATGGCAGCGACGTCTTTACAATAATCAGAGAGGAAACGAATGCAGTTTATAAATTGCCCTATGTAGGAAATAGAACGAAAGCTCTGCTGATCGTAATGGTCAGCAGGGCTTTTCTCTATGGCAGGATATTGACGGATGTGGTAGAATGAAAAGAAACAGCCGCCCAAAACCGCAGTAGTCTGTTTTCGCAATTTCGACTACGTTTTGACTACGATTGCTTGCACTGATTTGCCTCATTTTGCCCTCCAAACCGGATTTGGACAGAATTCTGTGCATCACAGATTTCTGGGGATGAGTCGCAAAATACGGCACTTTGAGGCATTGCAGGAAGGAAAATTCGTATGATTAAGATATTATTTGTTTGCCACGGCAATATTTGCAGAAGTCCGATGGCGGAGTTCGTGATGAAGGATATGGTAAAAAAGGCGGGGCTGGAGAAAGCGTTTTATATCGAGTCCGCGGCCACCAGCACCGAGGAAATAGGAAACCCCGTCTACCCGCCGGCCCGAAAAAAGCTTGCCGAGCACGGTATCTCCTGCGCTGGCAAGACCGCCCGGCAGCTCCGCAGCCGCGACTACGCGGAGTACGACCTGCTCATCGGTATGGATCAGGCGAATCTTCGCAATATGCGCCGCATCTGCGGCGGCGATCCGGAGGGCAAGCTGCGCCTGCTGATGGACTTCACAGACCGCCCCGCCGATGTGGCCGATCCGTGGTACACCAATGATTTCGAGGCGACCTGGCGTGATGTGGAGGAAGGCTGCAGGGGACTGCTGGAAAGCATAGCAGACTCAAACGTCTGCCGGCTTTGACGGGCCGGAACGGCCCGGTATATAAAGAAAGCCCCATTTGTCAGACGGTGTGGCACACTGCTGACAAGTGGGGCGCTGTCGCTCGGGATAATTCCCGGGCTTTTACTTTTTGTATGTCAATTTTGGCTTATAATACTCGAAGATAACGGCGTCATGGCCTTTTTCGTTCACCCATTCATGACTGGTCCAGCAGATCTTCATGGCTCCGAGGAATTCGGAGAGCTTCACGGTGAAGGGCTTTTTCGCAAGCTTATAAGCGATGAACTGGGGCCTGCCGAGGAAGTTGAGGAGCACATTGCCCAGAAGGAAGCCGGTCACGGGGTTTACCTCGCCGTTGTAGTCGGCGGGGGGATTTGCAAGCTGACCGCGAACGACCTCGGGAGCGTTGAGCCTGAACCAGCGGACGATGAAGGGGTTGAAGCTCTCGATGCAGTAATCGCCGGAATAGCGGCGCAGCAGGGCGTAGGTCTTTTCGCAGAGCTCCTTGTTGCGCTTTCCGTTTTTCAGCTCGACGATGAGCGCGCCGCGGCCCCTGACGGTCCTGAGCACCTCGGAAAAAAGCGGGATGGTTTCGCCCGTGCCGCAGAGCGAAAGCTGCTTGAGCTCTGCAAGGGTCTTTTCATCCACTCTCGCGTCCACGCCGCATACGCGGTTTAAGGTGTCGTCATGGAACACGACGACCTGGCCGTCCCTGGAAAGCTGAACGTCCAGCTCGATGCCGTAGCCGTATCTGGAGGCTCTCTCAAAGGCGGCAATGGAATTTTCAGGAACGGATTTATCGCGCTTATGAAGTCCGCGGTGGGCGAAGTTGCGGTTTTTAAAGGGCTCCTTCTGCCTCCTGCGGAGCTTGCCGGGCGCAACGAGGAAAACAAGCCCTGACGCTGCCGCAGCTCCGGCGAGCGCTGCGTGAAGGAGGAATTTCGACGATTTACTCATAATGGACACCTCCGTATAATCTCATCTTTATTCTATTTTACACCCATAATGCCGTGGGGTCAAACATAATATAAGTAAAAATGTTGTTGTGCAAAAGAGCGTTTTGTTGTAAAATCATTCCGAAACAAGTATCGGAGGCGTCATATGAAACTTGACAACAAACGAACCGTACTGACGGGACTTGCGTTCCTGTCCATCTGCGCTTTCTGGCAGATGTACAACAGCATCGTTCCACTGCTCCTTACAAATACCTTCCAACTCAACGAGACCTATTCGGGCATGATAATGGCGGCGGACAACATCCTCGCGCTGTTCCTGCTGCCGCTTTTCGGCTCGCTCTCGGACAAAACGAGCACCAGGATCGGCAAGCGTATGCCCTATGTGCTTTTCGGCACGGGCGCTGCAATCATCCTGATGAACATTCTGCCCATCATAGATAACAGCTATTCCGCCGCGCCGAGCGGCTTCAAGACCGTGTCCTTCGTCATCGTTCTCGGGCTGCTGCTCGTGGCGATGGGTACATACCGGTCTCCGGCGGTCGCCCTGATGCCGGATATCACGCCCAAGCCCCTGCGCAGCAAGGCAAACGCCATCATCAACCTCATGGGCGCGCTCGGCGGCGTCATCTATCTCGGCGTTGCCGCGGTCATGTACCCCAACAGCAAGGTCGCGGGACTTGAGCACGTCAATTACCAGCCGCTGTTCATCGTCGTCGCGTCGATAATGTTCGTCGCGGTGGCTGTGCTGTTCCTCACCGTAAAGGAGCCGAAGCTCGTCGCCGAGCAGAGGGAGCTTGAGGCAAAGCATCCCGAGTGGAACCTTGCCGAGGACGACGGCAGCGGCCATGAGACCCTGCCGGCAAGCGTCAAAAAGAGTCTCGGCTTCCTGCTGGCGTCGATTTGCCTCTGGTTCATCGGCTACAACGCCGTTGAAACGTGGTTCACCACCTATGTGAGCCAGGTAATGGGCCAGGCTCTGGGCGGAGCCTCAACCTGCCTGCTCATCGCCACCGGCGGCGCGGTCATCAGCTATATCCCCATCGGCGTTCTTGCCTCGAAGCTCGGCAGAAAAAGGACCATCATGGGCGGCATCATCCTGCTGGCGAGCTGCTTTGGTCTTGGCTATTTTCTGACAACGACGTATCACGAGATAAACCTCGTCATGTTCATCGTGTTCGCGCTCGTCGGCCTTGCGTGGGCCGCCATCAACGTCAACTCCCTGCCCATGGTCGTTGAGATGTGCAAGGGCTCGGATATCGGCAAATTCACCGGCTATTACTACACCTTCTCAATGGCCGCGCAGGTCGTGACCCCGGTCGTTGCCGGCTACCTCATGCGCAACGTGAGCTACACCGCGCTGTTTCCCTACGCGGCGGTCTTTGTAGCAATGAGCTTTGTGACCATGCTGTTTGTAAAGCACGGCGATAACAAGCCCGAGGCGAAGAAGGGCATAGACGCCTTCGAGGACATGGACGACTGATGAATATATGCATTTTCGGCGCCTCAGGCAGGGAGCTTGAGGAAAGCTACTACGCCGCGGCGGAGCTTCTGGGCTCGCTTATTGCGCAGCAGGGACACACCCTCGTGTTCGGCGGCGGCAGGGAGGGTCTCATGGGAGCCGCCGCGAGGGGCGCGCATAAATACGGCGGCGATATCATAGGCATCGTTCCGAAGTTTTTCGATGAGCCGGGGATAATCTATGAGCACTGCACCGAGCTTATTTTCACCGAGACCGTGCGCGAGCGCAAGCAGCTCATGGAGGAGCGCTCCGAGGCCTGCGTCGTGCTGCCCGGCGGCATAGGCACCTTTGAGGAGTTTTTTGAGATGCTCACGCTAAAGCAGCTCGGTCGCTCGGACAGGGCGATAGTCGTCCTGAACACCAATAACTACTACGGCCCCATGCAGCATATGCTGGAGGACACGGCGCGTCAGCGCTTCATGTCCCGCGGCTGCCTTGAGCTTTACGGGCTGGCGGATACCCCCGATATGGCGCTTGATTACATTGCGCGCTATGTCCCGCGAAAGGGAAGCATAAGGCGCCTTGAGGATTATAATAAGTGAAAAAGAGACCGTGAACCGCCCCGTTTTATACGGACAGCACAAAAAAGACATTCCTGCGTAGGAAAATAAAATTTTAAGCAACATACTGGCGCCGAAATTCCATCGGCGTCAGTTTTGTTT
>CALZAG010000073.1 GCA_945613045.1 uncultured Clostridia bacterium
CTCCACCTGCGGCTCTCCGATGGAGATGTTCGGCGCGCTTATTCGTCAGGAGTTCACCGATGAGGAGGTCTATTCCGTGGCAATCATGCCCTGCACCGCCAAGAAGGCGGAGGCGGCGCGTCCGGAGCTCGTCAAGGACGGCGAAAGGCTCATAGACCTTGTGCTCACCTCGCAGGAGCTTGCGATGATGATAACAGAGGCAGGTATCGACTTTAAAAACCTCCCTGATTCCAAGCCCGACGCTCCATTCGCCCCGTACACCGGCGCTGGCGTTATCTTCGGCGTAACGGGCGGCGTTACGGAGGCGGTCATCCGTCACGTTCTCGGCGCGGTCACGACCGAGGCCATAGCAAGCGTTGCCGAGTGCGGCGTCCGCGGTCTTGACGGCATCAAGGCCTTTGAGGTCACCGCAGGAGATCTCACTCTGAAGATCGCCGTGGCAAACGGTCTCGGCAACGCCGATAAGCTCATCGAGAAGATCGAGAGCGGCGAGGAGTTCTTCCACTTTGTGGAGGTCATGGCCTGCCCCAACGGCTGTATCGGCGGCGGCGGTCAGCCCCCCGCCTGCCAGAGCGAAAAGGCCGTGCGAAACGATGGCATCTTCATTGCCGACGAGGACTGCGCTCTGCGTTCCTCCGAGCAGAATCCGGCACTTGACAGCGTTTACAAGCTGCTTCGCGGACGCGCTCACGAGCTGCTGCACGTCCATTATCCCGACCACAAGCACTGATAAAGCACAGGCGTTCAGCCTGTAATGCTTCGATAGTTTTCCCCGCTTCGCAGGCTTTCTGCCGGAAGCGGGGGAATTTTTTGTATTATGTGCAAAAATGTTTCAGTTTTATTAAGTTTTTTGAGGAATACTGGATTTAATGTACTCACTGTGATATAATCACTTTTACTAAATCCGTAAGGAGAGGTTTTTATGCGCAGATATGCAGCCATGATAATGGCGTTTATTCTTATTCTGACGCTTTGCGCCTGCGGCAAAAAGGATGACAAAAGCAGCGAGCGCGAATGCGGCGTTTATATCACAATGGAGGCCGATGACGTATACACGGTATCATACGGCACCGAGGACGGCTCCGAAAACTGCACTCATGCCGACGGCTCCGCCATCAGCGTAGGTGAGGTAATACACTTTGACTTTGCCGGTGACAAGGCCGAGAGCACCGAGCCTGCCGAGATAGATTACAGCATCTGCGTTTATGACGCTGATCTCAACATTCTCGCCGTCAGGTCGTTCACGGATGACTTCTCCAATCGCGCCCGCGTCGATATCACCGTCACTGCAGACCACAAGATAATTAACGCCAATGTCGGAAGCAGCGGCGACATCGTTATTGAGATGGAAAGCGAGAGCTCCGGTGACGGCGTTACATACATGGTCCCCCACGTGACCATGCCCACCCGCGCCGAAGCCGCAGACAAGCTCAATTCCGGCATCAAAGAGCTTAACGACCTCTTCACCGACGATCAGCTTTCTGCAAGCAAGGACGCTTACGCCGCCAATGTCGGCGACGGCACCGCCGAGGGGCTCACTGACTTCTCCATGGACCGCACGGTCAGAGTCGCCCGGGCGGACAGCTCGATCGTCTCCTTCCGCATGGTCGACAGGGTATCCCTCGGCACGACGAGGACCCTTGCCATAACCGGGCACAATTATGACCCGCAGACAGGCGAAGAGCTCAAGCTTGCAGATCTCGGTGAGGATACCGAGAAGCTCGTAAACACCGTCGCTGAGGATATCCTCACCTCCTTCAACGAGGACGAGGAGTACAAGGACACTTTCTTCCTCGAGGGCTATACCGACATTCTGAGGTCGCTTATTTCCGACGGCCACTGGTACCTTACGGGCGAGGGCATCGTTATAATCGCCAATCCCGGAGAGATAGCGGATGTTGAAAAGGGCTTCTATGAGTTTCTCGTTGACTTCGACGTCATAGAAAATCTCGTTGACGAGCGCTTTATCCCCGCAGAGCGCGAGGGCAACGAGGGCGGCGTGAACGCAGAGTTCGCCGCAGACGCTGACAGCAGTGCCTTCACGCTCCTCGGAAGCGAGGCAAGCAAGGATATAAAGTCCATAATCATCTCGGCCGAGGGCAGCGTATACGACGTCAGCGTATACACCATAAAATACTACGCCGAAAGCGCGAGCTACACTCCCGTGCGTGAGATAGTTTTCTGCAGCGATATGACCGACGGCGCCGCGCTCGCCGTGAACACAGAGCTTTCCGGCACGGATCCGGGCATGGTCGTCAGCTTCACCCTCGGCGACGGTACCGTTGAAACGCGCCTTCTGGCTCTGGACGAAAACGGCGGCCTGAAGGTCATAGACCCCAACGCCAAAAACGGCAAGATCATCACCGGCAGGTTCCCTTACACCGCCGACCTTGACGGCGACGGGACCGACGAAACCATAGACATAAGCGGCTCTGCCGACAGCGAGGGCAATCTCGTTGTTTCCGTGGAATCCGGCGGCAAAACCTACGAGGCCGCAACCGCTGTAAGCTCTTTGAGTTCCGTGACCAGCGTCCGTCTTTACGACCTTGACGGCGACGGCAGCATGGAGATATACGTTGACGGCGGATCCGCTGACGGAACGGCGGTCACCTGTGCGCTGTTTTTTGACTCATCCGCCGTCGAGCCCCTGAGTTCGGTCTTGTTCGGAAGCGACAGCTTCGCCGAGGGCAGCATAAAGGAATTCTCAGAGGGTAAGCTCATTCTTGATACGGATATGAACATTCTCGGCACTTACAAGGTCAAAAACACTTACACGCTCAGCGGCGGCACCTTCACGAGAGAGGACGGAGAGATCACTTTCGATAATGATGGCGTTTTTGTCACGACCTCGAAGGAGCTCACTCTTACAAACGGAAGTATCCTGAGGTCCGGCACCAACCTCCGCTTCACCTCGACCGACGGCAGCTCAGTCATTAATTTTGTCACCGACGGCGGCTTCACCGGCTCCATAGCCATTGCAAACGACGGCAGCGGCTGGACTATCGACGGTCAGCCCGATACGAGCTATTTCATCTCCCTGCCCTACGTTTATTAATCTCATAAAGAAAATATGCGATGCCTGCGGCGTCGCATATTTTCTTTATATGCTGCCAAGAATAGCTTTGAGGTGATAATATGAACGCGAAAAACGGCAGCGATATACCGCTGGGCCTGGGCATGGCGCTTATGCAGAACGCCGACGCTTTTTTCTATTTCTCGGCGCTTGATGAAGAAAAGCAGCAGAAGATCATCGACGGCTGCAAGGGTATCAAAAGCCGCGACGACATGAAAAACTACGTCGACGGTATCACTGCAATAGGCTGACTGCCGCATTGTGCGGCAGGAGCGGCAAAATGTCTTTGTGGGGCGCACAACAGTCATTTTTGTTGTCCCCTTGAAGACATTTTTTATTCTTATCTATTGATTATTCCATTTTGATGCAGTAAAATTCAGATATAATCATTGAAGAGGTGTTATGACCGTGGAACTTAAGCTTCAGGACATCGAACTTGCCGCGCAGCGGCTCAGACCCGTTTTGCATCACACAGAGCTTGATATGTCCTCAACCTTCTCTGAAATGACCGGAGGACAGATTTATCTCAAGTGCGAAAATCGCCAGAAGACCGGCTCCTTCAAGATAAGGGGCGCCGGCAACAAGATCGCCGCTATCGCAGAGCGCGGCGAGGTCAAAAGTGTCGTCGCCTCTTCGGCGGGAAATCACGCCCAGGGCGTCGCTCTGGCAGCGAAAAACTTCGGCATACCCGCCACCATCGTAATGCCCGCCTCCGCGCCCATCGCCAAGGTTCAGGCCACCCAGGGCTACGGCGCAAAGGTCGTGCTCAGCGGCGACTGCTACGACGACGCTTACGCCAAGGCCTGCGAGATATGCAGGGAGGAGGGCGCTACCTTCCTGCATCCGTACAACGACCTTGAGGTCATAGCCGGTCAGGGAACGCTGGGTCTCGAGATACTCAGCGATCTGCCAACCGCGGACGTCGTCATCGTCCCCGCAGGCGGAGGCGGATTGCTTGCCGGTGTCGCGGCCTGCATAAAGCAGATAAACCCCCGCATCCGGGTAATCGGAGTTCAGGCCGAGGGCGCGGACGCGATCGCCCGCTCCTTCCGCGAGAAAAGGTACATAAGTACCGACGAGGTCTCAACGATAGCCGACGGTATCGCCGTCAAGTCCCCCGGGGATATTACGGTCGAGCTAATAAACCGCTATGCCGACGACGTTGTAACCGTCAGCGACATCGAGATATCCGAGGCTATACTTATGCTCATGGAGCGCTGCAAGCAGATAGTCGAGCCCTCCGGCGCTACGCCCGTCGCAGCCGTTTTAAAGGGCAAGGTCGACGTGAGGGGCAAAAAGGTCGTGTGCCTGCTCTCCGGCGGCAACATTGACGTCAGCTTTATCCAGTGCATTATCGAGCAGGGGCTCGTGTCAAGGCACCGCAGGCTGAAGTTCACGGTCACCCTGCTGGATAAGCCGGGCAGCCTGAGCAGGCTTCTCAACGATGTTGCGGCTCTCGGTGCAAATATCCTTTCCGTCGAGCACGACAGGCTCAGCGCCGGGCTCAATCCGAACGAGACGAATGTCCACATAGCCTGTGAGGTCGGCGGCAGGGCTCACGGCGAGAATGTGGTTGCCGAGCTGAAAAATAAAGGTTATAATTTAAATATCACTTAAACAGGAGGAAGCATAATGAAAACAGTATCCACCACCAAGGCCCCCGCGGCTATAGGCCCCTACTCGCAGGCTCAGATAGTCGGAAGTATGGTATATACCTCAGGTCAGATCGGCATTGACCCCGCGACCGGCGCCGTTCCCGAAGGCGCTGAGGCTCAGGCTCATCAGGTGTTCAAGAATCTCACCGAGCTTCTCAAGGCCGCCGGTTCCGATATATCCAAGGTAGTAAAAACCACCGTTTTCATCAAGAACATGGATGATTTCGGCCTCATAAACGGCGTATACGCCCAGTATTTCACCGAGCCGTATCCCGCGCGCTCCTGCGTTGAGGTCGCCCGTCTGCCCAAGGATGTTCTCGTTGAATGCGAGGTCATCGCGGAGCTTTAATGTAACAGAATATCATTAAAACATCCGCTGCTTTGGAAAAACCAAAGCAGCGGATGTTTTTGATCATCTGAGGTTCTTAATCACAGAGCTTGTACATACAATTAACGGTCGTTACATATCGGGGTACAGCGGGAAGCGCTCACAAAGGGAAACGACCTGATCTTTGACCTCGCTTACCGCGCTCTCGCCCTCTTTGATTAGGCGGACGATCATGCCGCCGATCTCGGCCATTTCGGCCTCCTTCATGCCGCGGGTGGTAACGGCGGGAGTGCCGAAGCGCATTCCGCTGGTGAGCTTGACCGGCTGCGTGTCAAAGGGTATCGCGTTCTTGTTTGCGGTGATATGAGCCATGTCCAGAAGCTCCTGGACCTCCATGCCGGTGCGTCCGAGGGTCATCGTATCAGCAAGCATAAGGTGGTTGTCCGTACCGCCGGATACAAGGCGTATGCCGCCCTTGCTCAGAGTATCCGCCAGAACTGCGGCGTTTTTCACTACCTGCTTCTGATAGGTCCTGAATTCCTCGCTCATGGCCTCCTTGAAGCATACGGCCTTGCCCGCGATGATGTGCATGAGCGGGCCGCCCTGAGTTCCCGGGAACACGCCGCTGTTTATCTTCTTTTTCAGCTCGTCCTTGCAGAGTATGATAGCGCCGCGGGGGCCGCGGAGGGTCTTATGTGTAGTGCTGGTAACGACGTCCGCATACGGCACGGGACTGGGGTGAACGCCGGCGGCGACAAGACCGCCTATATGGGCCATATCGACCATGAGGTACGCCCCGACCTCATCGGCTATCTCACGCATCTTCTTGAAGTCGATGAAGCGCGGGTACGCGCTCGCGCCCGCAATGATAAGCTTCGGCTTGCATTCGCCGGCCGCCTGCATGGCTTTTTCATAGTCGATGGTCTCCGTTTCGGGATCGACTCCGTAGAAGCAGGCATTGAAGTATTTACCGGAGATTGACGCTTTTGAACCGTGTGTCAGGTGGCCGCCATGGCTGAGGTCCATGCCGAGGATGGTATCGCCCGGCTTTAAAAGCGCAAGATACACCGCAACATTCGCCTGTGAGCCGGAATGAGGCTGGACATTGGCGTGCTCGGCTCCGAAAAGCGCCTTTGCCCTGTCGATGGCAAGCTGTTCGACCACGTCGACGTACTCACATCCGCCGTAATACCTCGCGCCGGGATAGCCTTCAGCGTACTTGTTTGTCAGATGACTTCCCATAGCCTCCATGACGGCGCGGCTTGTGAAGTTTTCGGATGCAATAAGCTCAATGTGATCGCGCTGACGCTGCAGCTCCCCCTCCATCGCTCCGTAAAGCTCGGGGTCACGGCTTTTTATAATGTCGTAGCTCATATCTGCCTCCATATATGGTGATTTCTTTTGAATTATACGCTAAATGCCGCTCTATCGCAAGCCAAAAAAAACACATTTCAGCCAATTATCACACATCTGGGCGAAAAATCTTGAATAGAGAGTTTTGCTGTGTTAATATACTTGGGTGAGGTGAGGCTCAAATGGTAAAAAAGGTTTTCAAAATTGTTCTTATTGTTCTCGGCGCCGTGCTTCTGCTGGCCGCCGGGCTTATTCTTTGGCTTTCGGTCTGTGAGTTCAAGCCTGCCGATGTTACGGACGTCAAGGTCGAAAGCAACTCTCAGGTAGGCGAGTTTTCGCCCTTCCTCGATCAGGAACTGACCGTTATAAGCTGGAATATAGGCTACGCCGGCCTCGGAAAGGATTCCGATTTCTTTATGGACGGCGGCGAGAATGTTTCCTCCGCCGATCAGGACACCGTCACCGCGTCTCTGCTCGGCATATACAAGCAGCTTTACACCGGCGACAATCAGGCGGGCATTTATATGCTTCAGGAAGTTGATAAGAACTCAGCCCGTACATACGGCATGGATGAGAGCGACTGTCTTGGCATCTACAACAGCACCTACGCGCTCAATTACTCCTGCCCCTTTGTGCCCTACCCCCTGCCGCCCATAGGCAGAGTTAACAGCGGTCTTCTGACCACCACCATGTATGACATCGATTCGTCCGAGCGCATATCCCTGCCCTGCCCATTTGACTGGCCCGTAAGCACCGCAAACCTCAAGCGCTGCCTGCTTGTGAGCTATCTGCCCATCGAGGGCAGCAGCAGTAAGCTCGTGATCGTCAACCTCCATCTCGAGGCCTATGACGACGGCGAGGGCAAGATCGCACAGACAAAGCAGCTTCGCGAGTTCATTCAGTCAGAATACGAAAAGGGCAACTACGTCATTGCCGGCGGCGACTTCAATCAGGTCTTCCCCGGCGGTATTGAAAAATACCCCAACGAACACCCCGAGCTTTGGGAACCAGGCATCATCACCGAAGACATCATGCCTGAGGGCTGGTCGCTTGCCTACGACCTTGAGACTCCGAGCTGCCGCCTCCTCAACCAGCCCTATGATCCCGAGGATATTGAGAATACTCAGTACTATGTGATCGACGGCTTTATCATCTCACCCAATGTTGAGCTTATCTCGGTCGAGACTCTCGACGCCGGCTTTGAGTTTGCCGACCACAATCCCGTACAGCTCAAGGTCAAGCTCATTTCCGCAGTTTAAGCATAGGAGAATATCATGCGAAATAAAACAATCCCATTTCTGATAATCATAATACTCGTTCTTGTACTGATCGCCGTAATAAGCATACGTTTGGGAAACAACGACACCCCTTCAGCATCTGATCCCGACAATGGATCCGCACCGCAGGAAAGCACCGTTCCCGCAACTCCTACGCCGACGCCTCCTCCCGAGTTCGTCGCGGCTCCGGAGGGCTACTTCAAGGACGCCCTGCTCATCGGCGACTCCCGCACCGTCGGTATACAGA
>CALZAG010000074.1 GCA_945613045.1 uncultured Clostridia bacterium
TGCAATAAGATGAAGACAAAGATTTTCGAGGCAAAATTGTGCCGGACAAGGCGGCAGCTGCAGCACATAATGGAGATATATGCGCAAAGCCGCCAACGCACAATGGCGTAATTTTGGCCGAAAAGATCGTCAGATTTCTATTGCATATCAGTATTACAGCTTCTTTTCCAGCAGTACAAGCTGCACGTCGGGGATGCCGTTAAAAACGCAGGGCACTGTGCCCGCCTCGCGGTAGCCGAGCTTTGCATACATCGCCCTGGCACGAAGGTTTTTTGCGTTGGTGTCCATCCTCAGCACCGTACAGCCGTTTTTGCGGGCATAGTCCTCGCAAAAGCCCACAAAGGCTCTGCCTATCCCCCTGCCGGAGGCTTTGGGCTCGACAACGAGGGTGTGCAGCACCATGACCTCGCTGTCATCGGCGGGATACAGCCACTCGCCGAGCGCGTACACATCCACCTGCCGCTTGTTGATTATCGCGGCGGCTACTGTCTCTCCGGCTTGGCATACAAACAGCTCGCCCCGCTCGAGCGCGGCTCTCGCCGTGTTCTCCACGGGGTATACCCCGGCTATCCAGCCCGTACTGAGCCTTCCGGCCCGCTCCGCGGTATGTATGTTCTCATAAATCCCTGCGACAGCGGCAACGTCGTCCTCCTCCGCCTTTATGAAGCTCAGGGGAGCGGCGGCGCTTACCTCGTCAACGATCCGGTTTATCATGTGTGCGACCCCCAGCTCGTCATTAGACCCGCATACGAAGTCGGCCGCTTCAAGGCAGCTTTTGCTCGCGTTTTTCACCGCGACGCCGAGCCCCGCGAAGCGCAGCATATCCGCGTCGTTATCGCCGTTTCCGAACGCGGCTGTATGCTCTGCCGGCAGCCCGAGTATGGCGCACAGGCGCTTTAAAGCCGCGCCCTTGCCCGCGGCGGCGTCGGATATCTCAATAAGACGCGGCGAGGAGCTTGTTACATAGACGTTTTCAAGCATCCCGGCCTTTTCCCGCAGCGCATCATGGTGGGCTCCCGGCTCGCTTAGGACGTCGATGCTGTCAAGCCGGTCGATGTTTTGCAGGATGAACGTGCGCATATCCGTCACAGGCCTGCGCGTGGTGCGCACATACTCCACATACGCCGGAGCACAGCCATAGCGCAGAGGGTCCGCGGCGTATTCCGCGTCGCAGTAGGGCTGCCCGCCGACAAAGGCCTCAAGGCGCTCGCCCCCGAACAGCTCCAATATCCGCATAACGCTCTCCGGCTTCAGCGAAAAGTTCACTATCCTTTCGCCGTCGGGAACACGCTCTATGGCGGCTCCGTTTGTGGTTATGGCATAGCTAATACCGCCGATGCCGAGCACCTGAGCAGGCAGGGCCTTGAACGCTCTGCCGGAGGCGACGACCACCTCTATACCGGCGCTTACCGCCCTTTTAAGAGCCTTTTCCGTTTCCGGCGCAAGGCGGGAGTCCGAGCATAGGGTCGTATCGTCAAGATCAAGGGCAATAAGCCGTATTTTTTTAAGCTCTGTCAAATTCTATCACCGTTTTTATCAGTATACTATCCTTATTCTGCGCGGCAGCATTTCTACCTCATGATGCAGCTCTCCAACGCATTTTTCGCCGTCCAGAGCCCAGTTGAGCTTTTTCATGCACTCGAGTTCTATTTTGTCGGTGCGGCAGAAGGTGATGAGCTCGTTGTTAAGCTCCTGACTGCTCAGCGCGGCTATCGTAGATTGAAGCTCGGCAGGAGAAGTGGGGCGGCGCAGGAGCAGCACCTCGAAAAGCCCGTCGTCGGCGACGACCTTCTGGCCGAAGAAATCCATGGCTCCCGCAAGCGAGCTCGAGGAGGCCACAATGCCGAAAATGTACTCTCCCTCAACTGTCTGCCCGTTTATCCTTATGCGCAGATGCTCGCTCTGGAGCTTAGAAAGATCCCTTATGCCATCGAGGACATAGGCGTAAAAGCCGAGCTTGTTTTTAAGCCGCTGCGGCGTGGTGTAGGGCAGCCAGGTGAAGGCTCCGAAATCGGCGGCGTTTATGAAGTATTTCCCGCCCAGCTTTCCCACGTCGACACGGCGCTCGCTTCCTTCCGCGATATGCCTTGCGGCGGTGAGCACGTCACTGCTTATATTGTGGAACTCGGCAAAATCGTTCGTGCTGCCGGAGGGCATATAGCCGATGGGGATGTCAAGCCCCGCTTCTATCATTCCGCTTACCGTCTCGTTTAAGGTGCCGTCGCCGCCGGAGCAGCAGATCATGTCAAAGCCCGCTCCGTAGGCATTCACATAGTCGCGGGCATCGCCCTTGCCCCGTGTGGGGAAATAGCTCACCCGGTAGCCCGCGTCCATGAACACGCCCGTCACCTCCGAGAGCCTGCGCGCCATTTCGCCCTTGCCGGCAACCGGATTCACGATAAGCATCATCTGTTTTTCAAGTGGCTGAAGCTGTTTTGGCGGCTCTGCCCTAACTTCGGTTTTTTGTCTTGAACGCGCCTCGTCAAAACGCCTGTATTCCTCAAACACGCTTTCGTATATCGTCTTTGCAGCCTCAAACGGGAAATCCTCCTCCCTGCGGCGAACCATTTCCATGGTGTCTACCGCACCGCTGAGGCAAGTCTCGACGAGGTCTGCCATGCCCGACGCGGTATCGGCCGCAAGAGCATAGGCGTTTTCCGTCATAAACTCGATATTGCGGCTCTCGCAGCCGGGCACCGCGTCAATGTAGAGTATCGGCAGACGCTTCATTACCGCCTCCGTGGTGCTCAGGCCGCCGGCCTTGGTGATTATGATATCCGCCGCGTCCATATAAATGCTCATTTTATCCGTGTAGCCGCAGACCTTTATTCGTATATCGTCGCCAGCGAGGAATTCGAGTTCCTTGACAAGCTGGCGGTTGCTGCCGCAGACGATAATAAGGCTGTCCTCCTGGCTCAGCAGCTCGCTTATGCGCATGGCGATACTGCGTATCGGACCGCAGCCCATGCTGCCGCAGCACAGCAGCAAAACCCTGCCTTCCTCGCTCATGCCGAGGGCGCGGCGGGCTTTTTTCTTGTCCGTTTTTTCGCAGAATTCGGCCTTGACCGGTATGCCGGATGCAACTATCTTTTCCGATACTATTCCCTGCTGCACGAACTCCCCGCGCAGCTTCTCATGCGGAATGAAGTATTTATCCGCGTCGATCTCCGATACGCCGGGGCTGCAGGTATAGTCCGTTGCCACGAAGAAGCTCGGTATCATGATCTCACGGCTCATGCGCAGCTCGGTCATCATCATTGCCGCGAATATGTGTACGGAGATAACGGCGTCGTAATTGCCGCTGAACAGCACTCGGCACAGCTCGTCCGCGCCCTTTGCGTTCTGCTCGTACAGGTGCGTCTGGGGCAGCTTCTCGCCTATGCGGTAGCCCGCGCCGTAGAGCTTCGGGGCGTATTTATAGGCAAGCTCATGGCCCCGGCTTATAAACTCCGCCCTTGCCTTGGGCAGAAAATCGAGGGCGTTTACTATGTCGTTCTCAACGCCCATTTTTTCAAAATACGCGCTGATGGCCGCTGCCGCCGTGTTGTGTCCTCCGCCGGTGCTGCAGCTTAATATAAGTAACTTCATGCTTTTACGGCTCTCCTTTTTCTTCGCTGCTCCAGCATCACCAGCCTCGGCCGGTTATACCTCTGGATGATGATGAAGGGCAGATTTCCGAATATGTTATATATGAGCAGAAACGCCGCGGCCCATAGCCCGCGCCACCAGAACAATATGCCGAACGACAGTATTATCAGTCCCCAATGCACACATTCGGCAACGCAGGTCTCCGCTATGAGCGTATCCATGCCCCGCTCCTTATTTTCATTCGTCAGCTTCTTTTTCACCATGTCCGGCATAATGCGGCTCATGTCCGGCATGATATCCTTCCAGCGCTTTATGCCTAACTTTTCATAGACCCTGCCGCCTTTTTCCCACCCGGCCGCCTTGTACGGCGGCTTTGCGGCGTCAAACCAGCTTCGCGGCAGCGCCTGCCCGACAAAGTGGGACAGAACGCCGAGAACCGCGATATATATCAGACTGTACAGAAATTTCATTTTGTTTCTCCGAGCATTTTTATATACCGTGCGCTGTAAACGGCAAGGCTCATGAGTATGAGCGCGCCGCAGAGCGCTATGCTTGCGTTGGATATCGGCGCGGGTATATCGGGTATGATAACATGAAGCATCATCACCGCGTAGATAACGCCGGTGCAGAGCTTGCCGCACCAGATCGCGCTGTTAACCGTATCGGTCTTTCTGAGAACGCGCACGCCCATCCAGATCATTATGAGCTCCTTGACGATATGCACGCCCAGAAGCAGCCACATTGCCGGATATCGGGAGGCGATGCAGGCTATCATGGCGCACTGGGTCAGCTTATCGGCCACGGGGTCGAGGATCTTGCCGAGATTTGTGACCATATTATACCGTCGGGCTATCCTTCCGTCAAGAATATCGCTCAGCCCCGACGCGGCCAGAGTTATAAGCGCGGCGGCAAACCGCTCCTGCGCATACAGGATAACGAACACCGGAATGAGCACCAGGCGAAAATAGCTGAGGAGATTGGGTATAGACAGGGCTTCGCCGGCAAAGCTCATGCCCGTGTGACGTTTTTTGGATTCGTCAGTCATTTTTTGCACCTACCTTACAGTAATCAATTATAGTTTTTGCCGACAAATCGACAATATGCAATGACCCTTAAATGCCCAAAAAACAATCAGTATAAGAGAAGAATTTACAATTTATTAATTACTGTCGACAAACAAATCCGTATAATACGCAAGGTGATTTTTCTTAAAATAATTCAAATGGAGCTTTTATCATGAACAAAAATTACGACGTAGCGATAATCGGCTGCGGCACCGCGGGTATTTTCGCGGGCTACGAGCTTATCTCCCGCCACCCCGAGCTTAAAATATGCGTACTCGAACAGGGCGGGGATATATATTCAAGGCACTGCCCCATCGTTGCGGGCAAGGTCAAGGAGTGCATCCACTGCAGCGTTTGCGACACGATGTGCGGCTTCGGCGGCGCGGGCGCGTTTTCAGACGGTAAGTATAACTTCACCACCCAGTTCGGCGGCTGGCTCACCGACTTCATGGACGACGAAGAGGTCATGGAGCTGATAAACTACGTCGACACCGTAAATATGAAGTACGGCGCGACGGACAAAACCTTCTCCACCGATACTCCCGAGGCGAGAGCGCTCGAGCGCGAAGCACTGAAGTATGATCTGCATCTTCTGCAGGCCAAGGTAAAGCATCTTGGCACCGAGAACAATCTTCGCATACTTCAGAATATGTACGAAGACCTTAAAAAGGTCATTGAATACCGCTTCCGCACCGAGGTCAGCTCCATCGACCGCGACGGCGAGGGATACCGCCTCAGCCTCAAAAACGGCGACAGCGTGGGCTGCTCCTACCTCATCGCCGCCCCCGGCAGAAGCGGTGCCGAGTGGTTTGCAAACGAGTGCAAGAAGCTGGGCATAAAGCTCATAAACAACCAGGTGGACGTCGGCGTCCGCGTCGAGCTTCCCGCCACTGTCTTTGAGCACATCACCGACGTGGTATATGAATCCAAGCTCATTTACCGCACGAAGCAGTACGGCGACAAGGTCCGCACCTTCTGCATGAACCCCTACGGTCACGTCGTGGCCGAGAACGTCGAGGGCATCAACACCGTTAACGGCCACTCCTACTCCGATCCCAGGCTCCGCAGCGCGAACACGAACTTCGCCCTGCTGGTATCCAACCGCTTCACCGAGCCCTTCGACGAGCCCTACCGCTACGGCAAGCACATCGCGTCTCTCAGCAATATGCTCTCCGGCGGCGTTCTGGTACAGCGCTTCGGCGACCTTGTAAAGGGCGCGCGCACCAATGAGCACAGGCTCGCCCAGTCCTACACCCGCCCGACCCTGGCGGCGGCCGTCCCCGGTGATCTGAGCCTCGCCCTTCCCAAACGCCAGCTTGACGATATCATTGAGATGATCTACGCCCTGGACAAGATAGCCCCGGGCACCGCAAATTACGACACCCTGCTCTACGGCGCCGAGGTCAAGTTCTACTCCTCCCGCCTTGAGCTCAGCGGCAAGCTCGAGACTGAGTTCTCGAACTTCTTCGCCATCGGCGACGGCGCCGGCATCACCCGCGGCCTCGCCCAGGCGGCAGCCTCCGGCGTCAAGGTCGCAAAAGTCATCTCCGACAGAATTTAATACGGCTGAATTGAAATAATGCTTTCTCGTCGGCAAAGGCAATGCCTTTGCCGACGGTTTTTTATATTATTTTTTCCACGCCGTAGGTGCTCTCAAGCACGGCAAAGCCAGCGCGATTACGAAGATTTATCGTCCATATGCTGATACCGGCGAGATTATACTCCGACACGAGGCCGAGCCGCGCCTTCACGCTGCGCGCATCCTCGAACCAGACCTCGTGCCGCACGCCGGAGGGGTCGGTGTAATTGAAAAACGGCGCCTGAGCCGCCTCGTCGAACTTTATCTCCGCGTACACGGAAGCGGCGAGGTTCGCCGCCGCGGCGTTGGATATGACCGAGGCAGCCTGACCCTGCTTCCATGGCAGAGTCCAGTTATAGCCGTAGTTTGAAAAGCCGAGCAGTATCTTCCCGGGCGGTATCTTCGTCACGGCGTAGTCCATGACCCTGCGCATCCTGTCGACGGGCGACACCGCGCGCGGTGCGCTGTAGGTGTAGCCCCACTCGTATGTCATGATGATGACCCTGTCGCAGTAACGTCCATGCGCGGCATAGTCGTGAGCGGTATACAGTATCCCGTATTGTTCGTCCGACTCCTTCGGCGCTATGGCGCTGCTCAGGTAATAGCCCTTTTCGTGCAGAGTGCCGGAGAGCCTGCGCAGGAAATTGTTGTAGCCCTCCCGGTCGTAGGGCTGCACATACTCGATGTTGAGATTGACTCCGTAGTAGCCGCGCTGCCTCAGAGCCGCCAGTATGTTCGTCACGAGGGTATCCTGCACCGCCATATCCGTGAATATGCTGTGGGCAATATCGCCGGAGAAGCCGCCTGAGGGGCCTATATTCGTAAGTGTCAGCAGCGGCGCCGTGCTGTTGGCGTAGGCTTTTTCAATCATGCGCTCATCCTCGATTGGAGTGATGCCCCCGGCGGCGTCGATGTGCCACGAAAACGGGCAGAGGAAGGTCAGCTGCGGCAGCACCTCGTCAAGCTGCTCGTCGCTGATATTCGGATAGGCATAGCCGTTGACCTCGATCTCCGTTTTCGGGCGCTGCATATCGGGTATCACGATGGTCTGCCCCACCGTCAGGCGGCTGGGGTCGGAAAGCTGGTTTATGTAAGCAAGCTCGCCCGCCGATACGCCGAAATTCTTTGCGATCGAATACAGGGAATCTCCCCTGCGAACAACAAAAATTCTCATACCATCACCTCTGTATATGGTATGAGAATCTTTTATTGTATGTGCCTGCCGTTTAATTTCGCGCCGATAAGCTCATCGCCGTCATAACTCAGCTTCAGGGAGAAAAACGGCTCGTTACTGTCAAGCAGCCGCAGGAATATCCTGTCACCCTCCCACAGTGTGAGCTTCATGAGCTCGGATTTTTTTATCCACTCGAGCTCACCCTCGTCGCAGGGGCCCACCGTCCCCTCAAAGCCGTCTGCCGTGAACAGGTGCATATATTCCGAGCCGCATTTCGTGTTCACAAAGGTGACGATGCCGCGGTAGCGCCATGAGGTCAGCCGCAGTCCCGATTCCTCGTACACCTCCCGCAGGAGGCACTCCTCGGGGCTTTCGTCCTCCT
>CALZAG010000075.1 GCA_945613045.1 uncultured Clostridia bacterium
CCATCAACGACTAATTTATAAACCGCTCCGAATAGGAGCATCCTGTTCGGACACAAAGATACCCCCCGAAGCTGCGCTTCGGGGGGTATTGCCTCATTTACCGTATGCCGTGCATGAAGCCATCGATGGCGGCGGAGTGAATGTCGCCGCCGATGACCCTCGCGCTTTTGACATAGAGCGTTGCATAGACCGTTGAGCTGCTGCCCTCATAGTTGGTGACAACATATGTATACTGCGTGCACTCAAGCCCCGCGTAGGATACAAAGTCATAGCCCTGCTCGGTCTGCATTGCGCCGTATTCGGCCAGAGCTCCCTCGAACTCCTTTGGCAGCAGCACGGTGCGGCGCTCCTCGCTGCCAAGGTCTATCTCCCAGCCGTAGCCGCTTAGATATTTCTCCCTGCCCTCCTGACTCGATACGTTCAGCATCTCCCCGCAGCTGAAAATACTGCGTGGAGAGGAGCACAGAATGACGGCAGCGGCCAGAACTATGCCGAGTATTATGAGAAATATGACAGCGCGCTTTTTCGTCAGCTTTAAACATTTTGTAAACATATACGCAATATAAGCCTTTTCCTATTCAAATTTCCTATACTTTATGTTATAATTATTACGGTGATTTTATGCCAAAAATGAGATTGGACAAGCTTTTATCCGAATGCGGAGTGGCATCCAGAAAGGAGATACGGCAGCTCATAAGGAGCGGAAGAGTCTCAGTTGACGGCGCTGCCGCCGCGTCGCCGGAGATGAAGCTTGACCCGTATAAGGCGCTGGTGTGTCTTGACGGTACTAAAATTGAATATGCGAAATATCATTATTATATGATGAATAAGCCTGCCGGAGTTCTGTCGGCAACAGATGACGGCAGGCAAAAGACTGTTCTGGATCTTGTTACGCCGGAGATGAGGAAAATTGGCCTTTTTCCGGTGGGAAGACTGGACAAGGATACGACGGGGCTTCTGATCCTCACAAATGACGGCGAATTTGCCCATCGAGTCATATCTCCGCGATCCGAGATCGTAAAGGTCTATCATGCCCGGACGGAAGCTCCTGTTGACGAGGCGGATATAACCGCTTTTAAGGAGGGACTTACTCTCGGCGACGGCACAAAATGCCTGCCTGCGGGTCTGAAGCTGCTGCCGGACGGGAGCTGCCTTGTGGAAGTCATGGAGGGAAAGTACCATCAGGTAAAGCGTATGCTCTCCTCCCGCGGCAAGCCCGTTACGGAGCTCAAACGGCTGTCCATAGGCGGGCTGAAGCTTGACAAAGCCCTTTTGCCGGGCGGTTTTCGGGCTTTGGAAGAAAATGAGTTGTGCAGTGTGATGAAGAAAAAATGACAAAAAAACTCCCCTAATATTTGGTGCTTTTAGCAAATAAATTAGATTTTTTTTAAAAAGTCCACAATTTTTGAACATTATTCTATTGAAAAACGCACAAAAAAGTATTATTATGTAGAAAGTAAAATTGCGCGACTATCGTTAAAATACCCATAGCTTTCAGGGGAGGAACAGCCATGTCAAGCAGAATATTTCAAAGTGTTATTATTCAAATAAAAGAGGCAACCGACAGGTGCATCGGCGTCATAGACGATCAGGGCTTTGTCATCACCTGCAGCGAGCTTCCCATGATCGGCTCCCGCCTTGATGATTTCCAGAGCGTAAATTACGATGCGTCCGAGCCTGTGCTTGTCAGCGGTCTGCGCACCTATAAGATCCTCGGTAACAGCAGCGGCAAGTTTGATTATGCCGTGTTTGTGGAAGGCTGTGATGAGATGGCAAAGGTAAGCTGCATGATGGCTGCCGTTGCCTTTAACGAGGCCAAGACCAATTACGAGGAAAAGTACAATAAGGCCGCATTTCTCAAAAACATAATTTCCGACAATATTCTCCCCGGAGACGTCTATGTCAGAACAAAGGAACTTCACTTCGCTCCTGACGTACCGCGCGCTCTTCTGCTGATACGGCAGGTCGACCGCTCCGACGTTACGAGCGTTGAAGTCCTGCAGAGCCTGTTTCCCGATAAGCAGCATGATTTTGTCATCAGCATAAACGAGACGGATATCGTCGTTATAAAGGAACTGCCCGGCGGTGACAGCAGCACCGAGGTAAAGGCCATTGCTGAGAGTATTGAAACTGTTCTCAAAACAGAGCTCCAGATAAAATGCATCATCGGCATCGGAACGACGGCACGCCATCTGCGCGAGCTTGCCGACCGCTATAAGGAAGCTCAGATCGCTATCGACGTCGGCCGCGTGTTCGACTCGGATAAGACCATCATCAGCTATGAAAATCTCGGCATAGGCCGTATTATATATCAGCTTCCCACAACGCTTTGCGAAATGTTTCTTAATGAGGTATTCAAGAAGAACCCCCTTGAGACGCTTGATGAGGACACTCTCGAGACCATAAACAAGTTTTTCGAGAATAATCTTAACGTCTCAGAAACGAGCCGCAAGCTGTATGTACACCGCAATACGCTGGTCTACCGGCTTGAGAAGATCAAGAAACTCACCGGACTTGACCTGCGTGAATTTGACCATGCTATAGTGTTCAAGGTCGCGATGATGGTCAAGCAGTATCTGGACTCCGTCAACAATAACGGCAGATAAAAACAGACCGGGAAGCCGTACCAAAATCCCCAGGAGGAAAACCCAATGGTTCAAATGAACAATGTAACTATGGTTTACGAAAACAGCGACGTTGCCGCTCTTGACAGCGTAAGCCTGACGATCAGCGAAGGTGAGTTTGCTTTCCTTGTCGGTCCCTCCGGCTCAGGAAAGACCACCATCATCAAGCTCCTCACCGGCGAAATAATGCCATCTGACGGAGAAGTTATCGTAAACGGCTTCAACACGGTCAAGCTCAAGCGCCGCAAGATGCCTCAGATGCGCAGAACTCTCGGAGTTATTTTCCAGGACTTTCGCCTTATAGACAAGATGACGGTTTATGATAACGTCGCCTTTGCAATGCGCGTTGTCGGCGCGGCGAACAAGGAAATCAGGGAGCGGGTACCCAAAGTGCTGGAGCTTGTCGGGCTTGAAGGGCGCGAGAAGCGCCTGCCGGCGGAGCTTTCCGGCGGCGAGCAGCAGCGCGTGGCCATCGCGAGGGCTCTTGTCAACAATCCCACCATGATCATTGCTGACGAACCGACCGGTAACCTTGACCCGGTGCGCAGCCTTGAGCTTATGCTGCTGCTTGAAAAATAAACGAGATGGGAACCACCATTCTGGTGGTAACTCATGAAAAGGAACTGGTCAACGCCTTCTCGAAGCGCGTTATCGCCATTGACGGCGGACATTTGATCAGTGACGGAATGGACGGGTATTACAGCTATGAAGTTGAATAGATACGGATATCTTATAGGCGAGGGCTTCCGCAATATTTTTACGCATTGCTTTATGTCCTTCGCTTCTGTTACGATTATAATCGCCTGCCTGATCGTTATGGGCATATTCTCTCTGCTTGATATCAATATCAATCAGATAATTGACGATATAGGCGACCAGAACCAGATCCTTGCTTATGTTGATGAGGATATGACCGCGCAGGAGGCCTCCGCGAAGCTCCAGACCAAGCTTGAGTCGCTGGACAATGTGGCAAGCGTTGAATTTGTCAGCCGAAGCGAGGCAAGGGAAAGCTTCATGGAGAAGTATGACGAGAGCCTCATGGAGGGAATAGACGACGAGGTGTTCCGCCACCGTTTTTCCATCCAGCTCATCGACCTCAGCCTTATGGATGAGACAAAAGCTGAGATCGAGGATGTCGACGGCATCGTCAAGGTCAATGCCCCCACCGAGTTTGCGGATAAGTTCATATCGGTCCGGAACGTCATAAGCATCGTGTCCCTTGCGCTGATAGTCATACTCGGCTTTGTATCGCTGTTTATAATGAGCAACACTATCAAGCTTGCCACTTACGGCAGACGCGAGGAGATCGCCATAATGAAGATGGTCGGCGCTTCCAACAGCTTTATTCGCTGCCCGTTTATTGTTGAAGGACTTGTTCTCGGCGTGGTCGGCGGCGGATTGGCGTTTCTTGCTCAGTGGGGTCTGTATGCCGCGCTTGAGGCAAAGATCGTCGAGAGCCTCGGTATCTCCTTCGTGGAGATCGTGCCCTTCGCGCAGGTGTGGCCCTTTGTACTTATAACCTTCCTTGCCGTCGGCATACTGGTCGGCGCGGTTGGCGGAGTTATCGCCATCAGGAATTACCTCAAGGTGTGAGGAGCACGAAATGAACAGAAGACTTATTGTATCAATACTTGCCGTTATTCTTGTTTTGTCCATGATACTCAGTCTTGTGCTGACGGTGATCCCCTTCGGAATGTGAAATGCCCGAACGGGAGCGTACGGCGGAATATGAACTGAAACGGCGTAGAAAAATAGCTTGACTGGCAATCATATCTGATTGCCAGTCAAATGTGCTGTTTAAGCGCAGGGTAAATTTTCCTGCGCTTAAGCCCCGCTTATGCTATCCTGAAAGGAGAAAATGCCTTGAAGAAGCCCAAGGGTTCGTTTTTCAACAAAAAATTCAAGCTGACTCATCTTATAATAGTGTGCCTTGTAGTAGCGGCGCTCACTGCCGGAGCGACATATGCGCTCACTATCGGCGGTATCGGCTCGAAGCAGTATTTTGACGACGCCAAAGCGTATGTCGAGATAGAGAAGATCATCAACGAGAACTATATAGGCAGCGTCGATGACGATACGCTTTTCAACGCCGCAGCATCGGCGATGGTCAGGAGTATAGACGATAAGTGGAGCTACTATATGAGCCCTGAGGAATATGCCGCCTATAAGCTGACCTCCTCCAATGAGTATGCCGGCATCGGTATAAGCGTCAAGCAGAATGACAGCGGAGATTTTGAGATCTTCTCGGTCGATTCAGGAACACCGGCGGAGGCGGCAGGACTTACTGCGGGCCAGCTTATAGTTTCCGTTGACGGACAACCTGTGGCCGACATGACGCTCAGCGAGATGCAGGAGCTTATCCGCTCCAAGCTCAACAAGGATTTTCCGATGGTTGTGTCCGATAAAAAGGGCAACGAGGTCAGCGTCACCGTTGCGTGCGAGATCATCTACAAGGACCCGGTCTCCTCAAGGATGCTTGACGGGAATATCGGCTATATCAAGATAGCTAACTTTGAGGCCGGCAGCAGCGAGGGCACGATAAATGCGATAGAAAGGCTGGTCGCCGAGGGTGCGACGTCGTTCATATTCGATGTGCGCAACAATCCCGGCGGACTGCTCAGTGAGCTCGTGTCCCTGCTTGACTATCTGCTTCCCGACGGCGACCTTTTTATCAGCGTCGATAAGCAGGGCAACGAGACGGTCAAGACCTCTGACAAGATCTGCCTCAGCAGCAAGATGGCGGTGCTCGTCAACGCCAATACCTACAGTGCCGCGGAGTTCTTTGCCGCTGCGCTTCAGGAGTATGACTGGGCTACCATCGTTGGTGAGCACACCACCGGCAAAGCCAGAAGCCAGATAACGCTTGAGCTTTCAAATGGCGGCGCGGTGCATATTTCAACCCACAAGTATTTGACTCCGGACAGAGTTGATCTCTCCGAGGTCGGCGGCATAAAGCCGGATATCGAGGCTGTCAATACTAACGAAGATCCTCAGATACAGCTTAACGCGGCGATAAATGCGCTGAAATAGCCCAGGGGCATTCAGCTTTTAATATAGGATTTATAAAGGAGAGCTAAACATGGCTACGGAAAGCAGATTTAAAATGAGTCAGGAGCGTCTCGACGCTCTTAAAGCAGAACTCCAGTACCTTGAGACCGATAAGGCCAAGGAGGTATCCGAGCAGATCAAGGAAGCCCGCAGCTTCGGCGACCTTTCCGAAAACAGCGAATATGACGAGGCCAAAACCGAGCAGGGCAAGCTGTATTCAAAGATAGCGGAGATTAAAAACCTCATTGAAAATGCAGAAATAGTTGAAAAGATAGACACCGGAGCCGGAAAAGGCACCGTTACCCTTGGCAGCGTCGTCAAGGTGCGCGACCTCGACGAGGGCTATGAGGATGAGTACACCATCGTAGGCTCTCAGGAGGCAGACCCCATGGCCGGCCGCGTATCCGATGATTCCCCCTTCGGCAGGGGCCTTTACGGCCACGTCGCGGGCGATAAGATAGATGTTGACGCCCCCGTCGGAGTTCTGCATTTCGAAATTATTTCCGTGGAAAATAACTGATGAGGATTGTGTATGAGCGAGAATATGACTAATGAAACGGCGGCGCAGGAGCAGGACCTTGGAGAACTCCTCCTCATACGCCGCGATAAGCTGAAGAACCTGCAGGAGGAGGGGAGAGACCCCTTCCAGCAGACCAGATTTGTAAGAAGCGCGTACTCCGCGGAGATAAAGGGCGATTATGATGCCTTTGCGGAGAAGACCGTGCAGGTCGCGGGGCGCATCATGTCCAAGCGCGGCATGGGCAAGGCCATCTTCTGCCATATAAAGGATGACCGCGGCCAGATCCAGCTCTATATCCGCAAGGACGCTGTGACCGAGCAGGAGTTTGCCGACTTCCGCAAGTACGATATCGGCGATATTATAGGCGTGTCCGGCTATGTTTTCAAGACAAAGACCGAGGAGATCTCCGTCCACGTCGAGTCCGTCACGCTCCTTTCAAAGAGCCTGCGTCCTCTGCCGGAGAAGTTCCACGGCATGACCAACACCGAGCTCAAGTACCGCCAGCGCTACGTCGATCTCATCATGAGCGATGCCAGCCGCCGCAACTTTGAGATACGCTCAAAGTTCATAAGCTATGTGCGCTCCTTCCTTGACGGACGCGGCTATATGGAGGTCGAGACGCCCGTTCTCAACACCATTTCCGGCGGCGCGACGGCCAGACCTTTTATAACCCACCACAATACGCTGGATATCGATATGTATCTGCGCATCGCCACCGAGCTCAACCTCAAGCGCCTCATCGTGGGCGGTATCGAGCGTGTGTATGAGATCGGCCGCATCTTCCGCAACGAGGGCATGGACACAAAGCACAACCCAGAGTTCACGACCGTTGAGCTATATCAGGCCTACGCCGACTTCAACGACATGATGGATCTGTTCGAGGATCTGCTGTCCGGCGCCGCGCTGAGCATTCTCGGCACATATAAGTGCAGATGGCAGGAGCAGGATATTGACCTGACCCCCGGCTGGGAGCGTCTTACGATGGCGGAGGCTGTCAAGAAATATGTCGGCGTTGACTTCATGGCGATAGAAGGCAACGAGGCGGCTGTCGCCGCGGCGAAGGCCGCGGGAGTTGACATGGAAAAGGTCGAGCCAACCTGGGGGCATGCCCTGTACGAGACCTTTGACCAGCTTGTTGAGGAAAAGCTCATCCAGCCCACCTTCATCACCATGCACCCCGTGGACGTGTCGCCTCTGGCCAAGCGTTCGCCCAAGGACCCCAGGCTCACCGAGCGCTTTGAGCTGTTCATATGCCGCAGCGAGATGGGCAACGCCTTCTCCGAGCTCAATGACCCTATCGACCAGAAGGGACGTTTCCTCAAGCAGGTCGAGCTCCGCGACAAGGGCGACGACGAGGCGGGCATGATGGACGATGATTTCATCAACGCCCTTGAGTACGGCATGCCTCCCACAGGCGGCCTCGGCATCGGCATCGACCGCTGCGTGATGCTCCTGACAGGCATGAACTCCATCCGCGACGTCATCCTGTTCCC
>CALZAG010000076.1 GCA_945613045.1 uncultured Clostridia bacterium
AAAACCCTTGACAAACAGGCGAAAATCTGATATTTTATTCGAGCGCTCCGAAGACAGCAGGTAGCTTCAGTGTAAATCCTGCCGAGGAAGGCATCAGCTTTGAATGCTTACAGCCTCCATGTCTGCGGACAGGGAGGCTTTTCTTTTTCTAACGGGCGCGGATCAAACGTGTGGAGGTGAAAAAACACACATGCCTAACGCAAAAGTTCTCAGCGAGAAGCAGGCGGTCGTTGAAGCACTCGTCGAGCGCATAAAGGGCGCAAGCTCCGGTATCTTCGTGGACTACCAGGGTATCACCGTGGCAGAGGATACCGCACTTCGCACCGAAATGCGCAAGGAGGGCGTCGACTACACCGTCGTCAAGAACACCCTTACCAGAATCGCCATCGACAAGGTCGGCATGAACGAGCTCGACCCCATCCTGAACGGCAGCACTTCTCTGGCTACCAGCAGCGGCGATCCCATCGCACCCTTCCGCATCATCAGCGATTACTCCAAGAAGCTGAACGAAAAGTTCAACGTCAAGGCGGCCTTCCTTGAGGGCAAGATCCTGAATGAGCAGGAGATCGCGGAGCTTTCCGCACTGACTTCCAAGAACGACCTGTACGCAAAGCTGGCAGGTTCCCTGAACGCCATCATGGGCGGTCTGGCAGTATGCCTGACGGAGGTCATCGAACAAAAGGGCGGCGCAGCAGAGGCCGCACCCGCAGAAGCAGCAGAATGACCGGCTGCTGACAAAGATTAAAATTGGAGGAAAACAATAATGGCAAGCGAAAAAATTACCGCCATGATCGACGAGATCAAGGCCCTTTCCGTTCTCGAGCTCAAGGAGCTCGTCGATGAGATCTGCGAGACCTTCGGCGTCTCCGCAGTTGCAGCAGCGGCTCCCGCAGCAGGCGGCGCAGCAGAGGCTGTCGCAGAAAAGACCGAGTTTGACGTTGTTATGACCAGCTTCGGCGCAGAGAAGATCAAGGTCATCAAGGAGATCCGCGGCATCACCGGCCTGGGCCTGGCAGAGGCAAAGGCAATGGTCGAGAAGGCTCCCGTAACCGTCAAGGAAGCCGTTTCCAAGGAAGACGCAGAGGCTCTCAAGGCTCAGCTCGAGGCCGTCGGCGCATCCGTCGAGATCAAGTAAGTTATCATTCAGCATTGAAAAGACCGTCCCGAGGGACGGTCTTTTTCTTTTCGATAACAGGCTCCCCCGCTTATCGCTTCGATAGGCGGGGGTCTGTTATGTATTGAACTGTTACATTATCAGCTCGGCGCAGAGCTCGGGGTTGACCGTTTCCGGGCACTCGATGGCCATGGCGGCGGCCTTCATGGCGGCCGCGGCGCTTTCGGCAAGGCCGAGGCCGTTCACGCCCGCCCAGACGATGGCGGCTGTCGCCGCGTCGCCGCAGCCTGTGGCGTTGACGATGGACACCCGCTCGCACGGCAGCTTTATTATCTCGCTGCCCTCGGCCGCGACGATGCCGTCGTCGCCCAAAGAGACAAACACGCGCTTGACGCCCGCTTCCATAAGCGCCTCGGCGGCGAACAGCGAGGTGGATTCGCCCGTCATGCTCTTTGCCTCGTACTCATTGGGCTTAAAGGCGCTGAGCCTTTTGAGCACGGGCTTCAGGCGCTCTGCCTTCGCCACGGACACGGGGTCGGCGTACAGCGGCGCGGTGACGTTGTCTGCTATCCACGAGAGCGTCTCCCTCGTGAGGTTTCCGTCGATGACGACGGCGTCGGCGGCGTTTATCTCGCGCAGATGCGCCCTGAGGTATTCGGCGGTTATGCTGCCGGATATGTCCGTATCGCAGACGCCGACGAGCATATCGCCCTTCTCGTCGGTGACGTACAGGTAGCTGGAGGTGCGGCCTCCGCTGATGCGGCGGCAAAGGTGCATATCCATGCCCAGCTCCACGCAGCTTTTATAAACGCTGTCGCCGTAAACGTCGCTGCCGATGGCGGCAAGGAATTTTACGTTCAGACCCAGGAGACAGAGGTTGTGCGCGATGTTCCTGCCCACTCCGCCGGGGCTGAGGGTGACGGAGCCGGGATTGGAGTCGTGCAGATTCGGCGCGGCGTTGGGACGTCCGCAGATATCCATGTTCACGGCGCCGATAACTATTACAGTTTTATTTTCCATATCCCCTCCGCGTATTCCCTGACGGCGCGGTCGGCGGCGAAGACGCCGGCCTCGGCGGTGTTCATGATCGAAAGCCTGGCTCTCTCGCCCGGGTCGGAGATGGCGGAATAGAGCCTGTCGTGAGTGTTCACATAGTCGCGGAAGTCGGCGCAGAGCATATAGGGGTCGCCGTTGTACAGAAGATTCGACACAAGGTCGGAATAGCTCTTGCCGTCGGCAAAGCCGCGGCTTATGCGGTCGAGGACGGCGGCAAGCTCGGGGTCGGACCGGGCATAGCGCTGCGGGTCGTAGCCGGAGGCCTTGAGGGAGCTTATCTCCTCTGCCCTGAGACCGAAGAGGAACATATTCTTATCACCGAGGCGCTCGTACATCTCGACGTTCGCGCCGTCGAGGGTGCCGATGGTGACCGCGCCGTTGAGCATGAGCTTCATGTTGCCGGTGCCGGAGGCCTCCTTGCCGGCGGTGGAGATCTGCTCGGAGACCTGAGCCGCGGGCATGAGCGCCTCGGCGGCGGAGACGCGGTAGTTCTCCATGAAGCAGACCTGAAGCCTGCCGCGGCACAGGGGGTCGCTGTTTATATCGCCGGCGAGCGAGCAAATAAGCTCGATGATGCGCTTTGCGGTGCGGTAGCCCGCGGCGGCCTTCGCGCCGAACACGAAGCTGCGCGGGGTGAAATCCATGTTGGGGTCGTCGTGCAGCCGCATCTGCAGGCGGGCTATGAGCATGGCGCACAGGAGCTGGCGCTTATACTCATGCAGGCGCTTGACCTGAACGTCAAGGATGGCGTCGGTGTTGAGGGTGAAGCTGTCGTTGCGCTTTAAAAACGCGGCAAAATCGCACTTGTTCAGGCGCTTTATTTCGTTTGCCCGCTCCCGGACGCCGCTGTCCTCCGCGAAATCGGCAAGGCGGGAAAGCTCCTCGGGACGGCAGAGATAGCCCTCGCCGCCCAGCAGCCCGGAAATGAGAGCGTGCAGGCGGGGGTTTATCTGCGCCAGCCAGCGGCGGTGGTCGATGCCGTTGGTGACGTAGGTAAAGCGCTCGGGCCCAAGCTCGCAGATGTCCTTAAACAGCTCGGTTTTGAGTATCCGTCCGTGCAGGCCGGACACGCCGTTTATCTTATAGCAGGCGGCAAGGCAGAGGTTTGCCATATGCACCTGTCCGTCCTGGATGATGAGGTTTCGCCCGACCTTTTCGCTGCTGCCGAATTTGGACACGAGGTATTCGCACCAGCGGCGGTTTATCTCGCACAGGATCTCCCAAACGCGGGGCAGCAGGGTCTGGATGAGCTCCTGCGGCCATTTTTCCAGAGCCTCGGACATGACGGTGTGGTTGGTGTAGGCGACGGAGGCGGTGACGATACGCCAGGCCTCGTCCCAGCCCAGACCGTATTCATCCATCATTATGCGCATGAGCTCGGGGATGACGAGGGTGGGGTGAGTGTCGTTTATCTGGATAACGTGGTGCTCGGCGAAGGAGCGGATATCGCCGTAGCGCTCCATGTGCTTTCTGACGATGCTCTGTGCGGTCGCGGACACGAAGAAATACTGCTGCTTCAGGCGCAGGGTCTTGCCCTCGATGTGGTCGTCGGCGGGATAGAGAACCTTGGTGATGACCTCGGACATGGTGCGCTGCTCAAGGCTCTTGACGTACTCGCCCTCGGAGAACAGGTACATATCCAGGGCTGTGGTGCTGCGGGCGTCCCAGAGGCGCAGGATGTTTACCTCGTTTCCGCCGTAGCCGGCGATGAGCATATCGCGCGGCACCGCGGTGACGGTCTGATAGCCGATGTGCTCGGCGTGGTAATGGCCGAAGCTGTCCCAGTGCGGGGAGATGTGGCCGCCGAAGCGGATCTCGACCGCCTCGTCGTTTCTGGAGACGAGCCAGCTTTCCGCCGCGCTGCGCCAGTCGTCGGCTACCTCGGTCTGCTTTCCGTCGGATATCTTCTGGCGGAAGATGCCCAGCTCGTAGCAGATGGAATAGCCCGTCGCGGCGATACCGAGAGAGGCAAGGGAATCCATGTAGCAGGCGGCGAGGCGGCCCAGACCGCCGTTGCCGAGTCCGGCGTCGTTTTCCGACTCGAAAATATCGGCGGCATTGCGCCCCAGATCCTCGAGCGCGCCGGTGAGCGCCTCGGATATGCCGAGGTTAAATGCGTTTTTCATGAGACTGCGGCCCATGAGAAACTCCATGGAAAGATAGTGAACCTCGCGCCCGGGCTTTTTCGCGTTCTCGGCGGCGAGAAGCCTGCTCATTATCTCGCGTATGACTATCGCGGCGGCCTGAAAGACCTGGTCGTCGCTTGCGTTTTTGCTTGTAACGGCGAAGTGGGCGCAGAGCTTATCCTCGATGGCGCTGCGGACCTCGTCGCGTGAGATCTGGCTTGTGAACATATATGCTGCTTACTCCTTTGGGGTGTTAGATCTTGCTTTTCTTGGGGATGACGATGGGAAGCTTCGCGCTGCCCATCAGGGTCTGGTAGGGCGACACGCCGACCTCCTTATCCGCGATGACGTTATTGAGGATAACGCCCTCGCCGACGACGCAGCCGCGCATGAGGATGCAGTTTTTGAGCTTTGCTCCCCTGCTGACGCGCACGTCGGAAAACAGGACGCAGTTTTCGACCTCGCCCTCGATGAGGCAGCCGTCGGCCACGAGACTGTTCCGGCATACGGAGTTTTCGCCGTAATAGGTGCTGACGTCCGCGTGGCTCTTTGAGCGCACCGGACGCTCGGGCGGGAACAGCTCGGCGCGGTTTTCGGGCCTGAGCATATCCATACCGGTCCTGAAATATGCCTCGGTGTTCATGATGCGCTTGCCGTAGCCGCGGTGTAGGTACACGTTGATCTTACCGCCCGCGGCCAGATACTCCGCGATGGCGTCGCGGTGGAAATGATAATGGCTGTTGGCGGCGCAGGCATCCATCATTCCGACGAGCAGGTCCTTTGAGATGATGTACGCCTCAAGGGAGGCCACGCCCTCGCCGGCCTCGGTCTGGTTGAAAACTATGCGGCGGGCAAAGCCGTCGGGATCGGCGATATAGCGGTGATGCCGGTAATCCGGCGTGCTCTCTGTGCAGATGGCCGTTATCTCCGCGCCTGATCTGAGATGCTGCTCTATCGCCGCACGCAGGTCAAGGTTTGCCGCGGTGTTGCCGTGCAGCATGACGATGTATTTGGCGCTCAGCCCGCGGATATAGGTGGAAACCGCGTTGAGAGCCTCGATGGTGCCGGTGTAGTCGCCCTGATGGTATTCCGGCAGGCCGAAGGGCGGCAGCATCCTCAGACCGCCCAGTCGGCGGCCCATGTCCCAGTCCTTGCCGCTGCCGAGATGGTCGAGCAGGGACTGATAGTCGCGCTGCATGATAACGCCGACGTCGTGGATACCGGCGTTCATCAGCGAGGAGAGGGCAAAGTCTATGAGGCGGTATCTGCCGCAGAAGGGCAGCGACGAGGCCGTGCGGTTGCGCACCAGCTCGCCCAGCTCAGGCACGGAGCCGTATGCAAAGATTATTCCGTGAAAATCGCTCATTGCTCAGACCTCCTCGCTCTTGTATATCATGGCGCCGGCGGGTACCTCGGCGCCCTGCCTTATCTCGATGTTCGGGCCGCAGGTGGCGACGCCCCAGGCGTCGCTGCCGTCGGGAGGAGCGCCGACGTGCGCTCCGCTTTTTACGACCGTGTTCTCGCCGAGGATGGAATATTCCACAACGGCGTTATCCTCGACGACCGCGCCGGGCATCAGCACCGAATACAGGACTTTGGCGCCTTTGCCGACCTTCGCCGAGCTTGACAGCACCGAGTTTTCGACCTCGCCCTCGATGACGCAGCCCTCGGTGACGATGGAGTGGACGACCTTTGCGTCCTCGCCGACATAGTGCGGCGGGCGGGGTATGCTTCTTGAGCGGATGGGCCAGCTCGGGTCGAAGAGGTTTATCAGCGTGGTCGAGAGCATATCCATGTTCGCGTCCCAGAGGCTGGTGATGGTGCCGACGTCGCGCCAGTAGCCGTCGAAGCGGTAGGGCCAGAGCTTCTCGCCGGCGTTGAGCATATTGGGGATGATGTTCTTGCCGAAGTCCTTGCTGGAATTGGGGTCGTTTTCGTCCTCGATGAGGTATTTGCGCAGTTTCTTCCAGTTGAAGATGTAAATGCCCATGGAGGCAAGATCGCTCTTGGGCTGTTTGGGCTTTTCCTCAAACTCGCTGACGTAGCCGTCCGCGCCGACGTTCATGATGCCGAAGCGGGTGGCGTCCTCCATGGAGACCTGCAGCACCGCGATGGTGCAGGCGGCGTCCTTTTCGATGTGCTCGCGCAGCATTTTCGAGTAATCCATCTTGTAGATGTGGTCGCCGGACAGGATGAGTACGTTGTCCGGATCATACATCTCGATAAAGGAGATATTCTGATAAATGGCGTTTGCCGTGCCGGAAAACCATGAGCCTGCCTCGCCCGCGGTCTGATACGGCGGCAGGATGAACACGCCGCCGTCGGTCGAGTCCAGATCCCAGGGCTGGCCGCCGCCGATGTAGCTGTTGAGCTGAAGCGGGCGGTACTGGGTGAGAACGCCCACGGTGTCGATGCCGGAGTTTGCGCAGTTGGACAGGGGGAAGTCGATGATGCGGTACTTGCCGCCGAAGGGCATATTGGGCTTTGCGACGTCCTGAGTCAGGGCGTAGAGCCTCGAGCCCTGACCGCCGGCCAGAAGCATTGCTATGCAGCTTTTCTTCATGTTGTCCATCCTTTCAGTGCTGAATTACGAATTATATATAAAGCAGACGACAGGGAACGCCGCCCTGCCGTCATAGAGCAGGTTCAAAACTCCTGCTAATTAAACTTGTTCATCGCGCGGTCAGCGCCCTCGGTAATGTAGCACACGATGGCGGCACAGACCCTTTCGGCAAGGCGCTCCATATCCTCGGCGTCCTGATTTTTGAAGCTGCCGAGGACCCAGTCTGCCATGTCGTAATCCGGGTGGGGGACCGCGCCCACGCCCATGCGCAAGCGCGGGAACCGGTCGGTGCCGAGGTGCTGGATTATGCTCTTGAGGCCGTTGTGTCCTCCGGCCGAGCCGCCCTTGCGTATGCGCAGCTTGCCGACGGGCAGCGCCACGTCGTCGGAAACGACGATAACGTGATCGGGACTGAGCTTGTAAAACTTCACCGCCTGCGCGACCGCCTCGCCTGAGAGGTTCATATAGGTCTGCGGCATCATGAGCAGCACCTTTTCGCCGCCGATGCTCACCTGAGCGGTCAGAGCCTTGAAGCGCAGCCTGTTTATGCTGACGCCCAGCTCCTTTGCCGTTTTTTCGGCGGCCATGAAGCCCGCGTTGTGCCGCGTGCCGCGGTACTTGGGGCCGGGGTTGCCGAGGAACACGACGAGCCAGCTTATTGAATTGCCGTCACGGAGTTTACTAAATATCATGACGATATCCTTAGCCAAATTACTGAATGTGTAGGGTAAACGATTTGAAATCATGGCTCGTAGGGGCGGCCATTGGCCGTCCGACCGGCGGCTGCCGGTAAGCAATTCGCATT
>CALZAG010000077.1 GCA_945613045.1 uncultured Clostridia bacterium
ACACCGCGATACTCTGGGCGGTCGGCGAAGGCATAACCCTCGGCGTTGACAAGACGCACTTCGCGCCCGACGCGACGGTGACCCGCGCGCAGTTCGTTACTTTCCTGTGGCGCTATGAGAACAAGCCCGCGGCAAAGCCCGGCGTGACGCTCACGGACCTCGGCACGGTGACGAACGCCGACTTCAGAGCGGCGATACTCTGGGCTGCGGGCGAGGGCATAACCACCGGCTATGCCGACGGCAGCTTCAAGCCCAACGCCGTCTGCACCCGCGCCCACGTCGTGACCTTCATCTACCGCGATATGACCTGAAAACAAACAGCAAAAAGGCAGAGGCTTTGCCTCTGCCTTTGCAGCGTGTCGAAAAAGTCTTAAAAAATGAGCACCCAAGGCTTCCCCCTTGAGGGGAAGCCTTTCGGCTGCTCCGGAGTAAAATGAGGTTTATCGACAGTCTGAAACGGAGCGGATACTTCCGCTCCGTTTTAAACCGTTATCTTATCCGACAACGCCGTATTCAGTTCTGGGGTATCGCGGGTTTTATTACGACCCGCTCGCCGTGGATCTCAAGCCGGTTCTGGCAATACAGTATTATCGCCCTCGGCAGCAGCTTCCATTCCGCCTCCTCCATGATACGGCGCTCCAGCGTTTCCGGCGTGTCATTGGGCTTTATCTCCACCGCCTGCTGGGCGATGATGGGGCCGATGTTGCCGTCGATATCCGCGAAGTAGGCCGTGGCGCCCGTCACGCGGCAGCCGCGCTCAAGGGCGGCTCTGGCGGGACTTTCGTCGCAGTTTACAAAGGCGGGGATGAGCGAGGGATACACTCCGATTATGCGTTTGCGGAACTGCGTTGATATGACGCCCAGCGGCATATTGAAGCCGGCAAGTACGACAAGGTCGATGTCCATGTCCTTGAGCTTGTTGGATATGGCCATGCTGTAGCTGAGCTTCGTGGGGAACAGCGACGGCTCCACCACAAAGGCCTGCACGCCGGAGTTGCCCGCCCTGCGCAGGGCGTATGCGTCCGGCTCGGTGCATATGACCGCAGTGAGCTCAAAATTGGGTATCTCGCCGAAGTACATGGAGTCGAGTATGGTCTGGAGCTTTCCGCCGTCACCCGAAACCAGAACAGCCGCTCTAATCATGTGTAATCCCCCTATGCTTATCTGTTTTTGCGTCAGGCTTTATTTCGATCTGTGCCGGCTCAGGACTCGAGCAGTCGCTTTGCCGCGGCGATGTTGAGTTTTTCCTTCGCCTTTGCGCACTCAAGCTTTATGTGTCTTGCCTCCGTGTCCGAGCCCCCGAGCGCGGAGTCGATGCACTCTTTCAGGCTGTCGGCCGTCACGCTGTAAAGGTCGATGCTGCAGCCGCCGATGTAGTCGGCAAAGCCCGACACCTTTGGGTCGTAGCTGATGCCCACAAACGGAGCTGCGCCGCAGGCGGCGTACAGCAGGCTGTGCAGCCGCATCGCCGTCACGAACTTCATCTTTTTCATAACGGCGATGGCAAGCTCCGCATCCTCGATATCCGGCAGGACGGCGAAGGGAACGTTCGCCGCCTCGGCCGCCATCTGCGATACCGCAAGATCCTTTTCATAGTTCATTGGCATGAGCAGCGGCGTGAGTCCGTACTTTTCATGGCAGTAGCGCAGGGCTTGCGCTATATCCCCGAGCTTATCGGCCAAGCCCGGCCATGGCCGCAGGCTGACGCAGAGGTAGCTCCCCTCCGGGTCGATGCCGCATCGCTCCAAAAACGCCTCGGCCTCCGCCCTGGGCTTGGACGAAATGTTCAGCACCGGATCGGCGGCGAGGATCAGCTCGGGCTTTGTCACGTTCAATTCCTTCAGCATCTTTATGCTGTCCGGGTCGCGCAGGGTAATGACGTCGACGTGTTTTTCCATGACCGACGCCGACCAGCGGCGATCCCGTTCGTTATCTATCGGGCCGATGCCGCAGCCGTACATCTGCACGCGGCATCCGCACTTCTTGGCCTGGATTATGGTGTACAGATAGAAAAACAGGCTCCTTCGGCTCGTGACGTCCTGGATAAGGCTGCCGCCGCCGCTGATGAACAGCTTTGCCTGACGGAGCTGACGGCGCAGCGCGATCATATTCCAGCGTGCAACGGCGTTGACCCCGTGCAGAGCCTTCGTGCGCTTTTCTCTTTTGGACACCACGGTTATGCGTATATCCTTATCTATCGTCCTCAGCTCGTCGATGATCGCCTTGAGTATGGCCTCGTCGCCGGCGTTGCCGTGGCCGTAGGCGCCGCAGACAACGACGCCGCTGCGCTTTTGCGCTCTCCGGCGCAGCACGGCGTTATATATCTCGAGCTGGCGGCGGCAGGTGCTTTCGGTGGAAAATTCCCTGCGCGCCTTATCGCGTACCGCCTCACCCATTTTCCGGCGCAGCTGCTCGTTTTCCGCCGTTTTCAACAGGCATTTCCCCAGCGTTTTGTGATCCCCCGGCTCAAAGAGCATACCCGTTTCGTCGGGTATGATGAGCCGCGGCAGTCCGCCGACCCGGGAGGCGACGGTTGGTATGCCGGCGCGGGCGGCTTCCGTCACCGCATAGGGGAAGGTCTCGGAAATGGAGCTTATGACGTTTATATCCACCGAGGCGTAATAGCCCTCCATGTCGGAAAGCCAGCCGGCGAAGAACACCTTGTCCGAAACGCCGAGCTTCTGCGCAAGCGTCCTGAGCATCCCCATCTCCTGACCGTCTCCGGCAATGATAAGCCTCAGCTTATCGCAGCTTTTTGCCGCCTCGGCAAATCCGCGAACCGTTGTCGCAACATCCTTTACGGGATCGAGACGGGCGGCGATGCCCACCACGACGGCGTCGCTTTCAAAGCCGCAGCCTATCTGCTCAAACCACTCGGCACGGCTGATCTCCGGCATGGGCCGGGAGAAATCCACGCCGTTATATATGGCGAAAAGATCGTTCGGGTCAAAGCCGCGGGCTATGAGCGTTTCGCGCATTTTATCGGAAACGCAGACGCGGTAATCCATCGCGTGCAGCGCGATCTTATTCAGTTTTCCGTAGGTGAGGTCTGCAAGGGGTCTGCCGAGATAGTCCAGCTTATAGTCGCTGTGGACGGTGCTTATAAAGGGTATGTCAAAGGCTCTCTTGAGCATTGCACCCGTGAGATTTGCGCGGCTGCCATGGCAATGAATGATATCGTAGCCTCCGGTCTCAATCATCTTGCGGGTGCCCGTAAGTCCCGCCAAGAAGCCGCCGTCAAATACCGTCACCGGGATGCCCATAGCTTTCGCCTCGCGGGAGAACTCCCCCTCCATATAGCAGACAAGATCGGCCTGTATATTGGCGTTGAGATCCTTCAGCAGCGACAGAACATGGGTCTTCGCGCCGCCCGAGTCGCCGCCGGATATAAGATGTAAAACTTTCAATGCAGCCTCCGCTTGTTAATTGCAGGATTTCATTGTATAATATCCGCTGTGCGGATATTATACAATGAAATCATCTAATTCATCGCTTTTATTTGATTAATAATTATATAATATTAAAATTTACAGGTCAACGAAGGTAACAAATAATGACTAAAATTTATTTGATCCGGCACGCGGAAGCCGAGGGAAACCTATACCGCATCGTGCAGGGGCATTTTGACAGCTATATAACGGGAAGGGGCCGTAAGCAGATAGACGCGCTGGCCGAGCGATTTAAGGACGTGCGCCTCGACGCGCTCTACTCCAGCGATCTGCGCCGCACCGTCGCCACCGCGGGAGCCATCACGAAGTATCACGAGCTTCCGATGCAGCTCGAGCCGCGGCTTCGGGAGATAAACCTCGGCATATGCGAGGGCATGAGCTTCGGGGACATGAGAAAATACGACCCCGTGCAGATGGACTACTTCAACAACGACCCGGGTAAGTGGCGCGCCGAGGGCGCGGAGACCTTTGCCGAGTGCACCGTGCGCATGATGAGCGTCGTTACCGAGATAGCAGAGAAAAACGCCGGCAAAACCGTCGCCGTTGTGAGCCACGGTATGGCCATACGCTCTCTGCTGGCTTGTATCATGGGCGTCAGGAGCGAGGATATACCCTCCCTGCCGCACGGGGACAACACCGCCGTCAGCAGGCTGACTTACGAAAACGGCAGGTTCTCCGTCGATTACTATAACGACAATTCCCATCTGCCGCCGGAGCTTTCGACCTTTGCAAGGCAGACCTGGTGGCGCAAGGAGTCCGGAGGCGCGGATCCGGGGAATCTGAGCTATGAGCCGCTCGACCCCAACACCGAGGGCGAGCTTTACAAAAGCTGCTACGCCGATTCATGGCTTGCCGTCCACGGCGATCTGCGCGGCTTCAGCGCCGAAGCTTACCTTGCCGCCGCAAAGGAGCATTACGCCGACGACCCCCGCTCCGTCCTCAAGGTCTATCGCGGCGAGGATGAGTTTATCGGCGTCGTTGAGACTGACAGGCGCCGCAGCGCGGGAGCAGGCATAGGCTGGATAAGTCTCGTGTACCTTAAGGAGCCCTATCGCGGCGCCGGGCTTGGCATACAGCCGCTCGGCAGGGCCATAACCGATTATCAGAAGCTCGGCCGCAGGGCCGTGCGCCTGCACGTCTCCTCGGAAAACAAACACGCCGTGGGCTTTTACGAACACTACGGCTTCAAAATAATAGGCAAAGAACCCGGCGCGGGAGCGCCGCTTTATCTGATGGAAAAGGTTTTTGAGTAAGCAAAAATGTGGAGAGAAAAAGCAAAAGTCGAACGGCTCGATACCTCCGGGCGGCGGCTGATCGCCGTATCGGACATACACGCGAACCTGCCGTACCTCAAGGGTCTGCTGGAAAAGCTCAGCTTTTCCGACTCTGACGAGCTCATCATAGTCGGGGACTTCCTCGAAAAGGGGAAACACAGCCTTGAGACCCTGCGCTATATCATGGAGCTTTACCGGCAGGGCAACTGCCGCGTCCTTTGCGGCAACTGCGATACCTGGTCGGACGCGGTGGATTCGGAGCTGGACTACTGGAAGCCCAGGTTGGTGCGCTATATGCTTTTCTGGCGCGGCGGGCTCATCTGGGATATGCTCGGCGAGCTCGGCATCCCCGTCACTGAGGACATGGATTTCGCGCCGCTTGTGCCCCTGCTGCGCGAGCGCTTCGAGCCGGAGTGGGACTTCCTGCGCTCCCTGCCGCACATCATCGAGACGGAGCACTATATCTTCGTTCACGGCGGCGTGAAGCCGGATATCCCTCTTTCCGGGCATACCGGCGGCGACTGCATGAAGTTCGACGATTTCATGAGCCGGGGCTACAGCTTCGACAAATGGGTCATCGTGGGGCACTGGCCGGTAATGCTGTATCTGCCCGACCGCGTCTGCGCAAACCCCATCATCGACCGCGAGCATAAAGTTATATCCATCGACGGCGGCTGCACACTCAAGGACGACGGACAATTAAACGGGCTCATCATCCCTTACGAGGGCAGCGAGGATTTTTCCTTTGCCGCTTACGACCCCTTCCCCGTCAGGAGGGTAAAAACCGCGCAGCGCGGCGGGGAGAAAAGCTATTACATACGCTGGGGCGACAACGACGTGCAGGTGCTGCGCCGCGGCGGAGAGTTTTCGCTCTGCCGCCACGTCCGCACCGGCTATGAGATGGAGATACTCACAAAGTACTTGTATTCCGACGAGGAATTTTGCAAATGCAACGACTGCACCGACCTTGTTCTCGAGCTTGAGGCCGGCGACGAGGTCAGCGTCGTCGAGGAGACCTCCCGCGGCTGGCTTGTCAAGCACAAGGGCACCACGGGCTGGTATTGGGGAGAGCTTATATGACAAACTATCCTGACTTTCTGCCCGTTTCACGGGACGAGATGCACGAGCGCGGCTGGTGGTGGTACGACTTCCTGCTGGTCACGGGCGACGCCTATGTCGATCACCCGAGCTTCGGCGCGGCGGTCATCGGACGCACGCTGGAGGCCGAGGGCTACCGCGTCGCGGTGCTCGCTCAGCCGGACTGGCACTCGGCGCAGGCCTTCGCCGCCTTCGGACGGCCGAGGCTCGGCGTTTTGATCGGCGCGGGAAATCTTGACAGCATGGTCGCGCACTACACCGCGGCGAAAAAGCGCCGCAGCGAGGATTTCTACTCGCCCGGAAAGAAGGCCGGTCTGCGTCCGGACAGAGCCACCATCGTCTATTCAAACCGCGCAAGGGAGGCCTTCGGCCCGGACGTTCCGATCATCATCGGCGGTCTTGAAGCGTCCCTGCGCCGCTTTGCGCACTACGATTACTGGGACGACAGGGTGCGCCGCTCGATCCTCGTCGATTCGGGCGCTGATATGCTGGTCTACGGCATGGGCGAATACGCCGAGATCGAGATCGCGCGCAGGCTCAAAAAGAAGCTCCCCGTGTCGGAGATGACCGATATAAGGGGCACCGCCTACCTGTGCTCCGACCCTGAAAAATGCGCCTTTGAGAGCGTTACTTTGCCCTCCTTTGCCGAGGTCTGCGACAGCCCGCGCTTTTACGCCGACGCGACGCGCGTCGAATACGCCGAGCACGACCCCGTGCGCGGCAGGGCGCTGATTCAGGAGCATGACGGCAGGTATCTCATCGTAAATCCCCCTGCCATGCCCCTTGAGACGAAGGAGCTCGACCGTATAGCCGAGCTTCCCTACACCAAGCAGTACCACCCCATGTACGAGCCCATGGGCGGCGTTCCCGCCATCGAGGAGGTCAAGTTCTCCGTAATCCACAACCGCGGCTGCTTCGGCGGCTGCAGCTTCTGCGCCCTGGCCTTCCATCAGGGCAGAATGGTCACGAGCCGCAGCCACGAGAGCGTTATTCGCGAGGTCACGGCGCTGACAAAATTCCCCGATTTCAAGGGCTACATCAACGACGTAGGCGGCCCCTCGGCCAACTTCCGCCACCATTCCTGCAAAAAGCAGGCCAAGTGCGGCATGTGCGCCGACCGCCGCTGCCTTGCGCCCACGCCCTGCCCCAACCTCGACGCCGACCATTCCGACTACCTTGCCCTGCTGCGCAGGCTGCGCGCCATCCCGGGCGTCAGGAAGGTCTTTGTCCGCAGCGGCATCCGCTATGACTATATGCTCGAGGATAAAAACGACGAATTTTTCGCCGAGCTCGTGAAATACCACATCTCCGGGCAGCTCAAGGTCGCGCCCGAGCACTGCATCGATTCGGTGCTCGACTACATGGGAAAGCCGCACATCGACGTGTATGAGCGCTTCATGGAAAAATACAAAAAGCTCAACACGAAGTACTCAAAGGAGCAGTACATCGTGCCCTATCTCATGTCCTCCCACCCCGGCAGCAGGCTTGAGGACGCCATCGCGCTGGCCGAGTATCTGAACAAAACCGGACGCCAGCCCGAGCAGGTGCAGGACTTTTACCCCACCCCGGGCACGATATCGACCTGTATGTACTACACGGGCATCGACCCGCTGACGATGAAGTCGGTGTACGTCGCCAAAAGCCCGCATGAAAAGGCCATGCAGAGGGCGCTTTTGCAGTGGAAAAGGCCGGATAAGCGCAAGCTCGTCATAGAGGCGCTCAAGGCCGCCGGCAGGGAGGATCTCATCGGCTACGG
>CALZAG010000078.1 GCA_945613045.1 uncultured Clostridia bacterium
AGAGCAAGGATCAGTGCGAGAAATCTTTTCATGTTTTTTCCTCCGTATAAATTTTAGTTTTTGCTAACTGAATAATGACAGGTATGTCTGCCACATACCATCTGCATTATAGCACTCAAGAGCAGGTGAAATCAAGCACAATTTGGCAGTTTGCCCAAATATACAGGGGTATGAGCCTATAATTAATAGTGCGTTAATAATTGGCCATCTTGACCGCCGTGTCGAGGGCGATCTCCATCATTTGCGTGAAGGACAACTGTCTTTCCTCGCTGGACAGGGCCTCGCTGCGGTAGATATGATCGGAGATAGTGCAGATGCACAGGGCGCGTTTGCCGGCTCTCGCGGCGTTCATGTAAAGGCCGGCGGCCTCCATCTCAACGGCCATGACGCCCATGTCGCGCCACTTGTCGCTGCTGTCCATGCCGGCGGGGGAATAGAAGTTGTCGCCGGAGAGGATATTCCCGACCTTCATGTCAACGCCGTGCTCCTTTGCGGTCTCGACGGCGGTGCTCAGAAGAGTGTAGTCGGCGATGGGGGCGAAGGTGCCGTTTAGCTCGAACTGGTGCGCGTAATTTGAATCGGTGCAGGCGCCCTGCCCGGCCACGATATCCATGAGCTTAAGATCGTCGCGCAGGGCTCCGGCAGAGCCGATGCGGATTATATTGTCAACATCGTAGAAATTAAAAAGCTCCCAGCTGTATATGCCGATGGCGGGGATGCCCATGCCGGAAGCCATAACCGTTACCGGAACGCCCTTCCAGGTGCCGGTGTGCCCCTGAACGCCGCGGACGTTGTTCACGAGCACAGGGTTTTCAAGGAAGGTCTCGGCTATGAACTTTGCTCGCAGGGGGTCGCCGGGCATAAGAACGGTTTTCGCGATGTCCTCTTTCCTGGCTGCGATGTGGGGGGTGGGGATAGACATTTGCTGCATCTCCTTATACAAGTATTTTTTTTGATTAAATTATAACGGTGTGCCCTGCTCCAGTCAAGGCTTGATAAAAATAAAGCCGCAAGGGGCATAAGCGAATTGCAAGCGGAGGAAATGTGTGATAATATGTAGATGAAAACAATATAATGCGGGAGTATGGGCTATGAGCGATATTATCGTTATAGGAATTGCCGGAGGCACCGGCAGCGGCAAGACCACAATCACAAGGAAGATCATGCAGAGCTTCGGCGGCAACGTCAGCGTCATCTATCATGATAATTACTACAAGGCGCACCATAACATGAACTATGAAGAACGCAGCCGCCTTAACTACGACCATCCCGACGCGTTCGACACGGAGCTGCTGATATCCGACCTGAAGAAGCTCCGCAGGGGGGAGGCTATCCGCTGCCCTACATATGATTACACCATCCATGACCGGTCGGACAAGACCATAACGGTAAGGCCGGCGAAGGTCATCATCGTCGAGGGCATCCTCATTTTTCAGAGCATCGAGCTGTGCGAGCTTATGGACATCAAGATCTACGTCGACACCGACGCGGACGTCCGCATCCTCCGCCGCATAGTGCGCGACGTGCGTGACCGCGGCCGCAGCCTTGACAGCGTTGTCAATCAATACCTGAGCACCGTAAAGCCCATGCACGAGCAATTCGTCGAGCCCTCCAAGCGCAAGGCGGACATTATCATCCCCGAGGGCGGCCATAACCAGGTGGCGCTTGAAATGGTCATCGAGCGGGTGCGGGCGCATCTTGCAAAATAAAGAGCTATATACATTTTAGGAGACGGCAATGGCAAAGTTATATTTCAAGTACGGCGCGATGGGTTCCTCGAAATCCGCGCAGGCGCTGATAACGCAGTTTAACTACGAAGAGCTGGGCATGAGCGTTTGGCTCATAAAGCCGAGCGTGGACACAAGGGACGGTGCCGATATCATAAAAAGCCGCATCGGCCTGCAGCGCTCGGCGCAGATCATAACTCCCGAGCAGAATATAGCCGGGGAATACGCAAAGCTGGAAAAGCACGACGTCATCATAGCCGATGAGGCGCAGTTTTTCACACCCGAGCAGATAGACCAGCTCCGCGGCCTGGTAGACGACGAAGACATACCCGTTTTGTGCTTCGGCCTGCGCACCGATTTTCTGACCCATTTCTTTCCCGGCGCAAGAAGGCTCATGGAGCTTGCCGACTCAATAACCGAGATAAAGACCGTCTGCGAGTGCGGCAGAAAGGCCACCGTCAACGCCAGGATAGACGGGACGGGGCGAATCGTGACCGAGGGCGCTCAGGTCTTTCTGGGCGGCAACGACAGCTATATTGCAATGTGCCATAAATGCTGGAAAAGAAAAATAAGGGAACAGGGCTGAGCTTGTTTTCAGAAAAAGTCGGCCGGACTTATCCCGAACGCCTTCGCCAGATATCCAAGCTCAATATCCGTAACAAAACGCTGTCCGGACTCTATGCGCTGGACGGCGTTTTTGTCGACGTCGAGCCCGAGCCGCTGCAGCCTGTCCGCCAGCTCGCGCTGTGAGACGCCCTCGGCTTTCCTGAGCAGAGCGACCTTTATTCCGCATATGTTGTTCCTGCCGTCGTGAGACTTGTTTATAAACATACATTTACCCCTATTTGACATTTTGTGCTTGTCATCAGAGCAATTGTATGATAATATGAGAGCAATTATGACATCTTGTGAATGTCAAATATGCTTAAGACCAAAGGGTGAGAAAATGATAGACTATAAAGAGTTGTATTTAACAATGTTCAGAGCCACAGAAAAGGCGATGAACATACTGGCGGAGGCACAGCGTGAATGTGAAGAGCTGTACTGCGAGGAGCCCGGTGATCAGCAAGAGCGTGAGCAATAAGGATATATGGTAAAAAGCAGCGGTAAGCCGCTGCTTTTTAATGTTAATCCACTTTTACGATTTTGCGCACAATATCCGGATTTATTTTCACCACTTTGCGGTCATATGTTATCAATCCGTTGACTTCATCCTCCACGTCGGAAAGCTGAGTGTACACTGCGGCGGCGAGCCCCTTTTCGTGCGCGGGCTTTATCTGCCTGCCGTAGAGCTCGTCAAGGGCCTTAATAAGCTCCTTTTCGGACTTGAATTTTTTGTAGCCGAAATCCTTTTCGCTGAAGCTGTGCCCCGCGCAGCGCAGGTTATATCCGCCGAACTCGCTCAGCAGTACCGCGCGGCCCAGCTTATCGGGCTTGAAGTCATATTTTTTAAAGTATACATGCAGGCTCTTTGTATCGCCGATCTTCTGGTCGTGCCAGCCGGAGGCGTGATCTATCGTGCGGGTGGGATCGGCGTTGGCGATCTTCTCGGCGATGCGCGCCGCGTCGAACTGGCCCCAGCCCTCGTTGAAGGGCACCCACATGGCGATGCAGGGGCAGTTGTACAGCAGCTCGATCATCTCGTTGAGCTCTGTCTCATACTCAACGCGGCCCTCCATGTCTCCGCGGGCAAAGAGCTTGTGGTTCTTGTCGCTCAGATGTATGCCCGTGACGAGCGGAGCGGAGATGACCGCGGGGTTATACTGCCCTCCGCCGTTTATCATATCCTGCCATACCAGCATACCGAGACGGTCGCAGTGATAGTACCAGCGCAGGGGTTCGACCTTTATGTGCTTGCGCAGCATATTGAAGCCCATGTCCTTCGCGGTCTGGATGTCGAAAATGAGCGCCTCGTCGGAGGGCGCGGTGTACATACCGTCGGACCAGTAGCCCTGATCGAGCAGACCGTTGTGGAAATATGGTCTGCCGTTGAGGAAAAGCCGCTTCACGCCCTTGCCGTCGGTCTCAACGGAGAATTTGCGCATGGCGAAATAGCTGTCGACCTTATCCTCGCCGCAGACAACGGAAAAATCATAGAGCTTGGGGTTTTCCGGCGTCCACGGCTCGAAATCCGGTACGGGGATCTTTGCGGGCAGGGGATAGAGCTGCCCGTCGAATATGGCAGAGGCCTTGCTCTCGCCGACGGTATCCGCCGAGACCTCGACGTAAGCGCCGTCGAAATTCGGGGTGATGCGCAGCTTTTTTACGCAGTCTCTGGGTATGCACTCGGCCCAGACGCTCTGCCAGATGCCGCTCTGAGGCGTGTACCAGATGCCGCCGCGGGAGGAGCTCTGCTTGCCGCGGCTGTGGAATGAGGTGTCGGAAACGTCCCTTACGCTCAGAGACAGCTCGTTTACCTCCTTTGACAGAAAGCCCGTCGCGTCGAACTCAAAGGGCAGATAGCCGCCGCGGTGCCTGTAGGCGCGCAGCCCGTTTATGTACACGGTGCAGCTCTGGTCAACGGCGCCGAAATGCAGGATCACCCTTCCGCTCATGTCCTCCGGCCTTACCCAGTCTCTGCGGTACCACAGATATTCGTCGGGCATGAGCCGCCTGCCTACTCCCGAAAGCTCGCTCTCGGGGGAGAAGGGCACAAGTATCTTGCCCTGCCATTTTTCGGGCTGCTTTTCGCCGGCGGCCGTGAAGGCATAGTCCCATTCACCGTTTAAGTTTATGAATGAGCTGCGTCTCATCTGAGGCCGGGGATACTCCGGCAGTATGTTGTTTTTGTCGAGCTTTTCGCCCCAAGGTGTAAGCATAGGCTGTCCTCCGTCGCTATAATATTTTAGTATAGTATACAACATACCGGCGGGTTTGGTAAGTCCCAAATTCAACGCGCCGCCTGTAATTGACAATATTGATAAATTTTCCACAAAGAAGCGGATTTTGCGCTCAATTTCGTGCAATTGTTAATCATTTATCATAAATAAGTGCTAAAAATCACAAAAAACTGATAAAAAACGAGTCATAGATTGTAGACACAAAACATAGTTTATGTTATATTTAAGCTTGTCATAAAATAGAGAGGTGATGCAAATGCCCTATAAATTTCGTGGCGGCGTACATCCCGATTATATGAAAGCTCCGGATGAGCCTGTAATAGTCGTAACTCCGCCCCCCCAGGTCATTATCCCGATGGCACAGCACATCGGCGCACCCTGCCAGCCGCTCGTAGCGGTCGGTGACTATGTAACAATGGGCCAGAAGATCGGCGAAAATCCCGCCCCTGTTTCCGCCCCCGTGCATTCTCCCGTCTCAGGCAAGGTCGTAGCAGTTGAGCCCAGGCCCCATCCGCTGGGCGATATGATCATGGCAGTCGTAATCGAAAACGACTACCAGGATACCCCCTGCACCGATATGGCTCCTCTCACTGAAGAAGAGCTGAAAAACCCCGAAGCCATACTCGCACGTCTGCGTGAAGCGGGCATAGTGGGTATGGGCGGCGCTATGTTCCCCACAGCCTTCAAGATCAGAGGCGGCCTCGGCAAGGTGGACACTCTCATCATAAACGGCGCAGAGTGCGAGCCCTACCTTAACGGCGACCATTGGACGATGAGACTGCATCCCGAGGAGCTGCTCAAGGGTATTGAGCTTGCGCGCATAGCCAGCGGCCTTGATAAGGCCTATTACGGAATTGAGAAAAACAAGATGGACGCCATCGAGCTGCTCAACTCCAAAAATCCCGCGCAGTACGGCGTTGAGATAGTTCCCGAGGAGGTCAAGTATCCTCAGGGCGCTGAGAAAATGCAGATCAAGGCGATCACAAACCGCGAGGTAAAGCCCGGCGGACTGCCCGCGGGCGTCGGCTGCAACGTTGTCAGCACACAGACCGCCTACGCCATCTACAAGGCATGCTATCTCGGCATCCCCTGCTATGAGCGTATACTCACCGTCGGCGGCTCGGCAATAAACAAGCCCTACAATCTGCAGTGCCGCGTCGGCACCCCCTTCAGGTACATAGTTGAGCAGTGCGGCGGCTTTGTAAAGACCCCCAAGAAGATTGTCCTCGGCGGACCCATGATGGGTCTTATCGCGACCAGCCTCGACGCCGTGAACATCAAGGGTACCGCCGGCATCCTGTTCTTCACCGAGGAAGAGGACAGGACCGTTGAGAACCCCACCTGCATCCGCTGCGGTAAGTGCATTACCGTATGCCCCATGGGTCTTGAGCCCGTGTATATGTATATGTATTTCAAGAAGGGCGACTTCGAGAATATGAAGAAGTACCACATTCTTGACTGCTTCGAGTGCGGAAGCTGCTCCTTCAACTGCCCCGGCAGAATGCCGCTGACCCACTCATTCAAAACCGCGAAGCTCCTCTTTGCCGCAAAGGCGGCCGAGGAAAAAGCAAGGGCGGAAGCCGCAGCAAAGGAGGCTGAGAAAAAGTGATACAGAAAGAATACACCTTTGACGCTTCCTACCAGCCTCAGGTAAGGACAAAGACCGATACCTCCCGCGTGATGCTGGACGTCATCATCGGCCTTGCCCCCGCGATGATCTTCGCGGTGTGGCAGTTCGGCTTCAAGGCTCTGGCGCTTATCGCCGTGTCCGTGGTCGCCTCCGTGTTCTTCGAGTGGGGCTACCGCAAACTCATGAAGAAGCCCAACTCCATCGGCGATCTCTCCGCCTGCGTCACCGGCATCCTGCTGGTGCTGTGCATGCCCGTTGACGCTCCCCTGTGGATGCCCGTCGTCGGCGCGTTCTTTGCCATCGTTATCGTAAAGCAGCTTTACGGCGGCATCGGCAAGAACTTCTTAAACCCCGCTCTGGCCGGCCGCGCCTTCCTGTTCTTCTCATGGACCTCGACCATGACTAAATGGACCATCGACGGCGTTACCATGGCGACTCCGCTGAGCATCCTCAAGGCCGGCGGCGACGTCACGGCTTCCGGATTTGATCTCATGCAGATGTTCACCGGTATCGGTCTGCCCGGCTCGCTGGGCGAAGTCAGCGCAGCCGCGCTTCTTATCGGCGGCATCTGGCTGCTGGCACGCAAGGTCATCAACTGGCGCATCCCCGTTGCCTTCATCGGCACCGTGGCCGTTCTGACCTTCATTTTCCCCAGAGGCGGCTACTCCAATGTGGATTGGATGCTGTATAACCTGCTCTCCGGCGGCCTGTTCCTCGGCGCCATCTTCATGGCGACCGACTACTCCTCAAGCCCCGTAACGCTCAACGGCCAGCTCCTCTACGGCTTCGGCTGCGGCGCTCTGACCGTTCTCATCCGCTATTTCGGCGGCTTCCCCGAGGGCGTTTCCTTCGCTATCCTCATCATGAACCTGTGCGCATGGGCTATCGACAAGGGTACCCGCGGCCGCCAGTTCGGCGTGACGAAGGAAGACCTCAAGGCGGCCAAAAAGGCAGCAAAGGAGGCAAAGGCGTAATGAAAAAGATCTTGAAGCTCACATTCATCCTGCTTCTCGTCTCCGCGGTAGTTGCCGGCGTCCTCGGCCTCACCGATATGGTGACCAAGGATCGCATCGCCGACTATAACGCAAAAAAGACCGCCGAGGCATACGGCGCGGTCATGGAGTTTAACTCCTATGAGGAAGTGGAGTTCAATAATGAAGACTCCACCGCGAAGAAGATATTCAAAACCGACGGCGGCAACTGGGTCGTCGAGTCCGAGGTGTCCGGCTCGCAGGGCATGATAACCGTGGCCATCGGCGTCAACGCCGACCTCACCTGCAACGGCATCTCCATCATCTCCAGCTCCGAGACCAGCGGCCTCGGCTCCAAGGCAAACGACGATTTCTT
>CALZAG010000079.1 GCA_945613045.1 uncultured Clostridia bacterium
AAGGATTGCAATTGAACGCTTTAGGGGCGAGCTTGAACAGATACCGCCTATGTATTCCGCAGTCAAAATTGGCGGAAAGAAGCTGTATGAGCTTGCACGAAAAGGTGAAAGCATAGAGCGCAAGCCCAGGCATATCACGATTTTTGGCCTTGAAATAACAGGCCGCTCTGACAACGACTATATTCTGGATGTTGTATGCTCAAAAGGTACATATATTCGTACTCTTTGCCACGATATCGGTGCGGCGCTGGGCTGCGGCGGCTGCATGAGCAGTCTGCGCAGAACAAAGTCCGGTGTTTTTTCTGTTGATAATGCTTATACCATCGCTGAGATTCAGGAGGCGGCAGACAGAGGAGAGGAAGAGAAGCTTCTGCTTCCGATTGACACCCTTTTTGCCGGATATACAAAGCTCAGTGTAGACGCCGACAGCGAAAAGAAGCTAAAAAACGGCTGTATTATTAATACTTCCTCCCCAGACGGCAGATTTCGCGTTTACTCTGAAGACGGAGAATTTTTACTGCTGGGGGATGTAAAAGACGGAGTAATGAAAACCGTTAAAAACTTTTTTGAGGTTTAATATGACAGATAATAAAAAAGTAATGGCGCTGGGTTTTTTCGACGGGATCCATGTGGGACATGCGGAGCTTCTTAACAGAACAAAAGAGCGTGCCGCCGAGGTCGGAGCGGTTCCGTCGGTGCTGACCTTTGACATCCACCCGGACACGCTGGTTTTTAAGAAGAACATTCCGCTTATAAACAGCGCGTATGACAGGGAAAACATCATACAGCGCTGTTTTGGTATTGAGGATATACTTTTTATCCACTTCAGCCAAAAGGTAATGCACATGGATTGGCAGGAATTTATCGACGAGCTTATCGACGAAATGAACCTTGTGTGGATCGTGGTCGGACATGATTTCTGCTTCGGATATAAAGGCCTTGGAACTGCCGAAAAGCTAAAGGCCCATTGCGAGTGCCGCGGGGTTGGCTGTGATATAATCCCGGCTGTATGCCGTGACGGTATCGTCGTCAGCTCAACGCTTATACGTGAGCTCATAACAAGCGGCAATATCGAAAAGGCTAATGAATATCTGGGCAGACCCCACACCCTGACGGATACCGTGCGCAGCGGCTACCATCTCGGCACGAAGATAGGCTCGCCCACAATAAATATGCGCATTCCTGAGGGCGTGATTGTGCCGAGACACGGCGTTTATGCGGCTAAGGCCTATCTTGCCGACGGGCGGGAATTTATATCGGTTACAAATATCGGCGTAAGACCTACTGTGAGCGATGAAAATAACGTCAGCGTTGAGAGTTATCTGCTTGATTTCTCGGGAAATCTTTACGGAACCACCGTGAGGATCGAACTGTTCAGCTTTCTCAGGCCTGAGCGCAAGTTCGACAGTGCTGAGGAACTGTCCGGGCAGATAAAGCAAGATGCTGAAAATACGCGAAAGTATTTTCAATAATAAAAAACAGCCATTGTTCAAAATGGCTGTTTTTATTAGACTTATGAGTTCTTATCCGTTGAAAATAAGGCCCTTGGTACTGTCCAGAGGTGCAATGCTTATAAAGGTCTTACCAATGCTGAGATTAAGAGGAGTGCCATCCTTCAAAGTATAATGGAAGTTATCTGCACGATCGGCTCGCTCCCAATTGATCTCAACATACTTGCCGCCTGTGAAAAAGTAACCGCTGCCGGAGCCTGTCATTTCCATTGCCTGACGCCCGTATCCGTCAACAGTTTGGGACGGAATGTTGAGCACAATGACATTGGCGAAATCAATTGAGCTGTTGTTGCCGCCATCAATGTATTCGTCTCCGTCAATGAATGCGTTGTAGCAGTTTTTGTCCGAGCTGTACTTGAAGTCGGTGCTGTATCCGGAATAGTATACTGTAAAATCGGTCGAGGACTTGCTGCACTGGGAAACAGCGTCGGTGCTGAAGCTGAGGCCATAACTCGTATCGTAGCCGGCATCATGCTTGAGATCATAGTTGTTCTCTGCAAAGCTTGCAAGACTGCTGCCTTTTGCAAACAGCGTATGCTCGATGTTCCTGCCCTCGTTAAGACGGGTCTGATCGCGGTAATAGCTTGAAGCTTCACCGGAACGGCTGCCGCGGACTCCGTCGATGTTGTCAATACCGAGCGTCTTTATGTCGGAATAAGCCTGCTCACTGCCGCCGGCGTGCACATAAACAGCGTCGTAGGCCTGAGCCATGCTGATGAAGTAGGGTCTGGCGCTGCGGATGGAACCGATCGTAATTTCATCAACATCAGTAAAGATTGCCATCATACGGGTCAAGCCGCCCTCGGCAAGCGCCTCGTAAACGATCGAGGCCTGTGAGAGACCGATGGCAGGCCGGGCAGCCGGATGGTTGTTTATCATAACGCAGTAAGGCCGCAGCTCGCTTGCGTCTTCACTTACAGTCTCGCCGGTCAGCGGATTAACAGGACCGCTGACGCCGTGTTCATTCAAACCGTCTCCGTCGACATCGGGGGCAGTTCCGCCGTCATCCTTGCCGCATCCTGAGAAAAGGCAGAGGACCATGGCCAATGCGAGAAGTAAAGTTAACAGTCGTTTCAAGTTGAAACACCTCACCTTTTGTAGATTTGCTACCGTATTATACTATGTTTTATGTATGTTGTCAAATTGGGCGAATTGAGGTATAATATCTACATCTGCTGCAGAGGGTATATTTTACTGGCAAATAAATGCACGATACAAGATAATAATGCTTTTACTGTGATAAAAGGAGGTAACATATATGTATGAGCAGATAAGATCAGAAACCGAAAAAGCGATCAATGAGCTTATTGAAAAGTCTCATCTTAAAGCAGGGGACATAGTTGCAGTAGGCTGCTCCTCGAGCGAAATTCTAGGCGAGCATATCGGCAAAGGCTCGTCGCCCGAGACTGGCGCAGTTGTCGCGAAAACAATAATTTCATTACTTTCGGAGCATGGTCTTTACCTTGCCGCCCAGTGCTGTGAGCACCTCAACAGGGCGCTGATCATAGAACGTGAAGCCGCTGAAAGATATATGCTGGATGAGGTATGCGTGAGGCCCATGCCAAAGGCCGGAGGCTCTTTCGCGACGGCTGCCTATGATAATATGAAAGACCCCGTGGTCGTCGAACACGTTAAAGCGAAAGCAGGACTTGACATCGGGTATACTTTGATAGGTATGCACCTTAAGGACGTTGCCGTTCCGCTCAGGCTTTCCGTAAAGAAGATCGGCCAGGCCGGTATCAACGCAGCGTATACGCGCCCCAAGCTCATCGGAGGCGTAAGGGCGCATTATCCTGAATAATGCAACATGATTAAGAAGGGGCGCGGTTTGCGCCCCTTCAGATTTTTACATTCAATCCGCTGTCCTGCAGAGTCTCAATAAGTGTTTGCAGATGAGCTTCCGACATATCCGTAAGCGGCAGACGCAGCTTGCCGCAATCGTTACCTATGAGCTTAAGCGCTGTTTTGACGGGAATGGGATTTGTTTCTATAAATAAATCGGAAAACAGCTTTGCGTATTTAAAATATAGCTGCTGCGCCTGCGCAAAGTCGCCTTCAAGGCACAGCGCACAAAGCTTTGCGACTGCTCCCGGTACGATATTTGAAGCGACAGATATTACACCCAGCGCGCCCAGTGCCATCATGGGAACCGTGTTATCATCATTTCCGCTCCATATGAAAAGATTATCTCCGCAGGCGGCACGCGTCATAGCAAAAAGGCTGAAATCGCCGGAAGCCTCCTTGACGCCGTTTATGTTGGGATGCTCGGCAAGTTCAATGTACGTCCCGAGCTTTACGCCGATGCTCGTTCTTGACGGGACGTTGTATACGATCATCGGAAGATCTACTCTGTCGGCAACGTATGTAAAGTGCTCGACCAGCCCTTTCTGCGTGGTCTTGTTGTAATATGGTGTCACCATCAGTATTCCGTCGGCGTCACATCTGAGTGCGCACTTTGCAAATTTGAGCGCTTTCTGAGTGTCGTTGCTTCCTACGCCCGCAATTATTTTCATCCGGTTGTCGTTATACCTGCATGCAAATTCGATAAGCTCCTCGTGCTCATATGCGCTCATCGTTGCGTTTTCGCCAGTGGTGCCGCATACGACGAGAGCAGATGTACCATTGTCGTACTGAAAGTCGATGAGCTCCGCCATCTTATCATAATCTATCCCGTATTCACCGAAGGGCGTTACTATCGCCGTACAGGATCCTTTAAATATCGGCGTTTTAAACATTTGCTTCCCTCCAATCCCATATTCGCTTAATAGCATATGGTCAATTGCCGCCGGATATTACTGAAAACATTGAATTTTCTGGCGGGACGTATTATAATATATTGCCTGACGCAAGTGAGGGAGAGATATGATCATGACCGCACGGTACAGCAAAATACTGTTATACATACTTATTCTTGCCGTGATGCTTACGGCTCTTCCCGCATCGGCCTGCGCCGAGAGCGAGGTGGCTCCGGCTCCGGCATATTTTGATATTGAGCCGAGCGTTGAAACGATAAAGGTCGGTCTTAATTCCGGAAACTCTGCTATATATGAAGCAAAGCTTCAAAATAAAACCGGCAGCGGGTACACCCTGGGATACTATGACTGCACGCGAGTGTTTCACAAATTGGGATATACGGACTGCGCAGCGTTGTCAGTGCGCGGGGATGTGGGCTTTGTCCTGCCTGACGATACAAAAGTCGGCCCTTATCACATGATCCTGAACGCGGTTTACGGCAGCTTTGAAGAGGCAAAATCAGCCGCAGACGGACTATGGGGTGGATTTCCAGCTTATATTAACGGACAATACCGCGTGCTCGTGGGCGCATATGCAAACGAAAGCAAAACATATATGGCGATAAATGATCGCGGAATGGACGCGCAGGCCTTCACAGGCAGCGAGTTTTCCTTACTTGCCGCGGAAACGGATACATGGGAGCTTAAGTTTTTATATGATAACGGCCGGACCACAAAGCTTTCCGTCAGACCTGCAGGAACTGATAAGCCTGAGACGTGGTTCGGTGGGAACGCATATTGCGGAGATTTTGAGTTTATGCGCAGCGGGTATAGGCTTGCGGTAATAAATTATGTAGGACTTGAGGACTATGTAAAAGGCGTGCTTCCGTATGAAATGAACGGCGAATGGCCGCTCGAGGCGCTCAAGGCTCAAGCTGTATGCGCAAGAACATACGCCCTGAATAATTTAAATGCGTATTACGACAACGGTTTTGACCTGAGAAACGATACCTACAGTCAGGTATATCGCGGCATGACCGGCACCACGGAAAAAACAGATGCTGCCGCAGAGCTGACGTCAGGAAAGCTTGTGCGATACCGCGGCGCTGTGTGCAAGGTCTATTATATGTCTTCTGACGGGGGCAGCACCGACAGCGGCGCCAATGTGTTCTCCCAACGCAGGGCATACCTCATCGGAACTGAAGATCCATACGAGGCCGATGTCGAGTTTTACAACAAAACATGGAAAAGCGAGCTCAAATCGGAAAGTATCATATATCGGCTTTCGCGTTACGGCCATGAGCTGGCGGATATATCTGAAATAAACGCAGTCTATTCCGATATGGACAATGTTATTGAGCTTGAAATAAAAGATGTTGACGGTAAAACAATAAGTATATCGGGAGAATACTGTTTCCGTCAGCTGGGCTTAAACAGCCTTCATTATCGTGTCAGCAAGCAGGAAAATGAGGAGGGCGAGACCGTGTTCGTTTTCCAAGGCGGCGGATGGGGACACAACTGCGGTATGAGTCAGTGGGGCGCGTATTCCATGGCGTATAATCACGGCGCCGACTGCAATGAGATCATAGACTTTTATTTTAACGGAGCAAACATCGGATGAACAAAACTGATTTTTACTTTTACCTTCCGGAACGGCTTATAGCCCAGACTCCGCTTGAAAAGCGCGATACCTCGCGTCTGCTTCACCTTGATAAAACGACAGGGGAGATAGAGCACAGGCACTTTTACGACGTTAAACAGTATCTCAGAAAAGGGGACTGCCTCGTACTCAATGATTCAAGGGTACTTCCCGCAAGGCTAATCGGCGCAAGACCTACAGGCGGCTCGGTGGAACTTGTTTTGCTCAAAGACTTGGGGGAAGGCTGCTGGGAGTGTCTTAGCCGCCCGGGCAGAAAGACAAAGCCGGGACAGGAGATAGTCTTCGGAAACGGAGAGCTTACCGCAATGGTGCAGAGCGTGACCGAGGGCGGTAACAGAATCGTGAAATTCCAATATGAGGGCGTTTTCCTCGAGGTGCTTGAAAGACTCGGAAAAATGCCTCTGCCTCCGTATATCAAGGAAGAGCTAAAGGACGCCGAGAGGTATCAGACCGTATATTCAAGGGAACTTGGCAGTGCGGCAGCTCCGACGGCCGGCCTGCATTTCACAATGGAGCTGCTACAAGAGATAGAGAAAATGGGCGTCAATATATGCTTCGTGACCCTGCATGTCGGACTTGGAACCTTTAGACCCGTCAAGGCAGAGAACATCGAGGAGCATGAGATGCATTCGGAATTTTGCATGGTCCCGGCGGATACGGCAAAAACTATAAACGAGACCAAGCGCCGCGGCGGAAGAGTGATCGCTGTGGGCACTACCTCATGCAGGACTCTTGAGAGCTTCGCAAATGAAGACGGAACGATAGAGGAGACCGCCGCGTGGACAAACATTTTTATATATCCCGGGTATAAATTCAAATGCGTAGATGCGCTGATAACGAATTTCCATCTGCCTGAAAGCACGCTGATAATGCTTGTATCGGCGCTTGCGGGGCGAGAAAACATACTGCATGCATACGAAGTTGCCGTGAAGGAAGAATACAGGTTTTTTTCCTTCGGAGACGCAATGCTCATTGAGTGAGGAAAAAAGATGTATAGATTAATAGCTCAGGAAGGCCGCGCAAGGCGCGGTGAATTTGAAACGGCTCACGGCCTTGTGCAGACACCGGTGTTCATGAACGTAGGTACCGCCGCCGCCATCAAGGGCGCCTTGTCAGCCGCCGACCTTAAGACAATAGGCTGCCAGGTGGAGCTTTCCAACACATATCATCTGCATCTCAGACCCGGCGACACGCTTGTAAAGCAAATGGGCGGCCTGCATAAATTCATGACGTGGGACGGGCCCATCCTGACTGACAGCGGCGGGTTCCAGATCTTCTCACTCGCAAGCCTGAGAAAGATAAGTGAGGAAGGCGTCAGGTTCAACTCCCACATAGATGGGCGGCACATTTTCATGGGGCCTGAGGAGAGCATGCGCATCCAGTCAAACCTCGGTTCGGATATAGCGATGGCTTTTGATGAGTGCATCAAGATCCCGTCGCCGAAGGAATATGTCAAAAAATCCTGTGACCGCACTTACAGATGGCTGGTAAGATGCAAAGCGGCCCTGTCCGAGTATAACGGCATGGATGACG
>CALZAG010000080.1 GCA_945613045.1 uncultured Clostridia bacterium
AGGCTCGATTGAGCCTGCATATTTTTTTGATCTGTGCTACATGGCTTCGATCTCTTTTATGATGTACTCGTTGCCGGTCACGAGATATGTATTCTCGCTCTTGCAGTACGGGCACACCTTGGCGTATTGCACCGTCGGATAGGTCTGTTTGCAGTCCTCGCAGAAGGTCACCGCTTCGAGCGTTTCCACCTTAAGCTCCGCCTCCTGCATATACTTGGACTCCTTGATTGCCCAGTTCCAGCAGTCGACGATATACTCCGGGATTATCCCGCTGACCTCGCCTATCTGCAGCGTGACGCTGCCGACCTTTGTCAGCTCATTCTCGTCGCAGAGCTTTTCGACTTCCTTGATGACATAAAACACTGTTCCAAGCTCATGCATGGATCTTTCCTCCGATGTATTACTTTGCGAATTTAGCCTTGAGATCCTTGATCTTGATCTTGACCGCGCGCTTTGCGGCATATACTGCCAGAGGCGCGATCTTGTCGTCGCAGTTGACCATCTTCGACGCCTCGGGATGATCGCGGCGCAGGTGGATGGCGTCAAATTCGCAGCGGGTGGTGCACAGGCCGCAGCCGATGCACTTATTCTGGTCGACAACGCTGACGCCGCAGCCCAGGCAGCGGGATGCCTCGGCCTTGACCTGCTCCTCGGTGAAGGTGATGCGGTCGTTCTTCATGGTCTTTGCCTTGCGCGGATCGTGCTTTACCTCCTGACGGACGGGCGCGTCGAAGCAGTTGATGTCGATAACGACATTGTCCTTATCCAGCTCGTAGAAATCTCTCGGATTTCTTGCCAGAGTCAGGCTCTGATCGGGATGTACATAGCGGTGCAGCGAGATGGCGCCCTCGCGGCCGGCTGCGATAGCGTCGATAGCGAACTTCGGGCCGGTGTACACATCGCCGCCGACGAAGATGTCGGGCTCGGCGGTCTGCAGGGTGACGGGGTCTGCCATCGCGGTGCCCTTGCCGGAGGTCTTGAGCGCTCCGACGTCCAGCTCTCCCCAGTCGATGGTCTGGCCGACGGCTGCGATGACGGAATTGACCTTGAGGGTCTTGAACTTGCCGGTGCCGACGGGCTTTCTGCGGCCCTTCTCGTCGGGCTCGCCGAGCTCCTTGATCTCGTCCTTGAGGCCGTTTACCTTGCCTGCCTCGGTGCCGGTGATCTCGACCGGTGCGTTCAGGTAGCAGAACTTAACGCCCTCGGCAATGGCCTCGGCGACCTCTTCCTTATCCGCGGGCATCTCGTCCTCAGAGCGGCGATAGACGATATACGCCTCCTCCGCGCCGAGACGGACGGCGGTGCGCACGACGTCCATTGCGACGTTGCCGCCGCCTATTACGGCGCACTTTTTACCGATCTCGGGCTTGTTGCCGAGGTTGACCTCACGCAGGAAGTCAACGCCGCCGTAAACGCCCTTGAGCTCCTCGCCGGCGATGCCGAGCTTTGCGCTGTTCTGTGCGCCGATGGCCACGAAGAAGCCCTTGTAGCCCTGCTCGCGAAGCTGCGCGATGGTGATGTCCTTTCCAACCTCAACGCCGCACTTGAACTTAACGCCCATCTTCTTGAGCACGTCGATCTCGGCATTGATGACCTTGCGGTCAAGACGGAAGCTGGGAATTCCCAGAGTGAGCATACCGCCGGGGACCTTGTTGCGGTCGAACACCGTTACGTTGGCATAGCCCATCTCCGCCAGATAGTAGGCGCAGCTCAGGCCGGCGGGGCCGGCGCCGATGACGGCGATCTTTTCGACATAGTCCACATCGGGGATCTGATGACGGCGCTTCTCGGGGATGTAGCGGGTCTTTTCGCTCAGCTCCTTCTCGGCGATGAATTTCTTTATCTCGTCGATGGCGACTGCGCGGTCAAGCTTGCCGCGGGTGCAGGCGTCCTCACAGCTGCGGTTGCAGATGCTGCCGCAGACCGCGGGGAACGGGTTATCCTGCTTTATGAGCTTGAGCGCGTCAAGGTAGCGGCCCTCGGCTGCCATCTTGATGTAGCCCTGGACTGCGATGTGGGCAGGACACGCGGCCTTGCAGGGGGCGGTACCGCTCTCATGGCAGTTTTTCTGGTTGGTGTTCTTGTAGTCGACGTTCCACATATGCTCGCCCCAGTGGTTATCGTCGGGCAGAGGCTGCTTGGGATACTCGACGGGGCCGTCCTTGGTGCACAGCTTCTGGCCGAGCTTGGCGGCGCCTGCCGGACATACCTCTACGCACTTGCCGCAGGCGACGCACTTTTCCTTGTCGACGTGGGCGCGGTATGCGGAGGCGGACATATTGGGAGTATTAAAAAGCTGAGAGGTGCGCAGGGCAAAGCAGGAGCCCAGAGCGCAGTTGCAGATGGCGAAGATCTTATCCTCGCCGTCGATATTGGTTATCTGGTGGACATAGCCGTTTTCCTCGGCGCGCTTGAGGATGCGCATCGCCTCTTCATAGGTGATGTCGCGGCCCTTGCCGGTCTCGGTGCAGTATCTTGCGAAGGTACCGACTGCTATGCAGCACTCCTCCTGCAGCTCGCCGCAGCCCTCGCCCATGAGGCGCATCGCGTTTCGGCAGGAGCAGTAGCCGACGCCGAGCTGACCCTCGTACTTCTTGAGCCAATGGGAGATATGCTCGATATCGACCGACTCGTTGGTCGCGGGAATGGCCCTCTCGACGGGGATGACGTGCATGCCTATGCCGTCGCCTCCGGGAGGCACCATCGGGGTAACATGGGTCAGGGGCAGATACGCCATGCGCTCGAAGAATTTAGCGATCTGAGGATACTTCTCGACCTGCTCCAGGTTCATGTTCATGAGCTCCGCCGCTCCGGGAACGAAGATGGGCAGAACATACTGGCGGCTGCCGTCGGGGGTATCGTAGTTATACTCCAGAACGCCCTTGAACGCCAGGTCATCCATGATCTTACGAACATAGGCAACGTCCTTGCCCATTTTCGCTGCGAGCTTCTCGGGTGTGGTGGGCTTGCGGACATCCATTGCCAGAGCAACGTCCGCCTCTTCGTCGCTTACTACGCACTCAAGGCCGTAGTATTCGGGGTCATCCTCGGTTATCTTGGCAAGACCGAGCTTCTGGGGGATGCGGTCGGTCATCTTCTTGCCAAGCGCCGCGATTTTTTCTCTTGCCATATGTAGCTCCTTTCTGTTTAACAGAGTATAGTTTTGATAGACAGAATTGTTTGCTTTGCTCATTATATCAAATATGTCATTGAATTACAATAAGTATGCCGGCATTTTGCTCGCAATTTAACAGTTTTTCCGAAGTCATATTCCTTTCCGGACCGCGCATGCCGGCACTTGCCATTTGACCTGACTTCGTGGTATTGTAGCTGCAGTGTCATACAAAGGAGGTAATCGGATGACTCAGAGCGAGGAACGTATGCAGAATACGCAAAAAGTTATCAAAACGGCGCAGAGGCTTTTTCTCAACGAGGGTATCGCCTCAGTGTCAATAAACAAAATAGCCGCCGAGGCCGGACTGACGCCCATGTCCGTGTATCGCTATTTCGGAAGCAAGGATAAGCTCATCGCCGCCGTGTGGCAGGACGCGCTCGTCGTGTTCTATGATGATTTTATGAAGCGCTATCATGCCATCACAGCGGACATGACCACGGGATATGAAAGGTTCGTTGCCTGCATGGAGCTTTATATTGCCGTCTACAGCGAGTTTCCGCAATGGTTCAGATACACCCGGGAGATGTTTTCACATACGTCGACCTTCAGCATAGCCCACAGTCAGGACATGGAACACGTTTTCTGGAAATATTTTGATAAGGAGATACCCATTCCCCTGCTCAAGGCCCTGAAGGACGGAGTTGCCGACGGCTCGCTGAAGCCGGATATAAACATCTATCAGGTATACCAGATCGTCCACAACGTCTACACCGGAACGAGCATTTACAGCAATGTCTACCCTGACTTCGATCCTTTTGACACCATTAAATTCACAAAAGAGCTTATTGCTAATTATATAAAAAATGATAAGTAATTCTATGCTATTTATACAAAATTGTCGATGCATTTGGTCATTTTTAAAATTGTGTAACAAAAGTTGCGGAAAAGCATTATTAGTTTGATAAAATTCAGTCAAAGGCTGGCTCACAAATTTTTTTATTCCGCGATGTTAGTATGGGTAACATCCGGCGGTCGCCGGATACGGTGATTTAAATGAAAAGTTTTGATATAACTGACTGCATCCCCTTCTGGGCGGAGCTGTCCGACGAAAACAGGAAGCTCATCAAGGATAATCTCGTGACACGCACTTATGTGAGCAGCGAGCGCATCCTGCTTAACAGGGCCAAGAAAAACGGTATGATCTTTATTTTCAGCGGCTGTATTCGCGTTTTTTTAGCCTCTGACACCGGCAGGGAGATCACTTTGTTCCGGCTAAACAAGGGCGAGGTCTTCAGTATCATGACCGTCGATCAGGCCGGGGATCTTGACGTCGTTCCTCTGCTTGAGGCGCTTGAAAAGTCCTCCGTTGCATACCTGAGCGAGGACGTACTTGCACGAATCGCATACAGCGTTCCGAAAATGGCACAGTTTGTTTACAGGAACGCCGCCAAGAACGCACAGCTTATAATCAACAATATCGCATATATGTTTTTCAATACGCTCAGGGGCTGCATAGCCCGATACATCATTGGCGCCAGCAAAAAGAACGGGCCGGCCTGCGATACGGTGAAAACGACCCACGAGGAGATCGCAAATCATCTGGGCTCTACCCGCGTGGTGATAAGCCGCGAGCTTGACAGTCTGCGCGATATGGGGCTTATCCAGACCAGACGCGGCAGCATCATCATTGTTGACCGCGAGGGTCTTGAGTCCATTGCCGGAAGGTAGGCGCTTGCAAATGTATTATATTTCGCCGCGCTGCGCTCACTGCGGCGGCTGCCGCTCAAGGTGTCCGGAAAAATGCATTGACGCCTCCGCACATCCTCTTGTTATAGACCAACTGCGCTGCACAGGCTGCGGAAGGTGCTTTTTGGCCTGTCCCATCAGAGCAATAGTATATTCTGAGGACAAGGCTAATATATCTTTTTAGGAAGATTCGGGTATGAGTCCCGACAAAATACAAAAAACTATTTCAGGAGGTACAAAAATGTATTACAGCAGCGGTAACTACGAGGCCTTTGCAACCCCCAAAAAGCCAGAAGGCATTGAAAACAAGTATGCCCACATAGTCGGCACCGGCCTTGCGGGGCTTGCGGCGGCCTGCTTCCTCATCCGTGACGCACAGATGCCCGGCGATCACATCACCCTGTACGAGCATCTTCCCCTTGCAGGCGGCTCGTGTGACGGCATATATGACGCCACAAAGGGCTTCATAATGCGCGGCGGACGTGAAATGGATAACCACTTCGAGTGTATGTGGGATCTGTTCAAGTCCATCCCCTCGATCGTCAACCCGGGCGAGACCGTGTTCTCCGAGTACTATCACCTGAACAAGGAAGACCCCAACTTCTCCCTCTGCCGCGTCACCGAAAAGCAGGGCCAGGACGCGCATACCGACAGAAAGTACGGCCTTAATCCCTCGGCGGCAACGCAGCTTCTCAAGCTCTTTATGAGCACCAACAAGTCCCTTGAAGACAAAACCATCGACGATATTTTCGATGACGACTTCTACAACACCAACTTCTGGACATACTGGCAGACCATGTTTGCCTTTGAGAAATGGCACAGCGCCCTTGAGATGAAGCTTTATCTCCAGCGCTACATCCATCACATCGACGGTCTGCCCGATCTGTCCGCGCTCCGCTTCACCCGCTACAATCAGTATGAGTCCATGATCCTGCCGATGTGCAAGTACATCACCGATCACGGCGGCAAGGTACTGTTTGACACCTCCGTCACCGACATTCAGTGCGACTGCACCCCCGAGAAGAAGGTCGCAAAGAAGATAGTTTACACTCAGAGCGGTGTTGAGCATATTGTCGACCTGACCGAGAACGACCTTGTTATCGTGACAAACGGCGCTCAGGGCGACGGCTCTGCCTACGGCGATAACGATCACGCCCCCGTGATCACCATAAAGAACGGCGAAGGCCCCTCCATCGAGCTGTGGAAAAAGCTTGCCGCACAGGATCCTGCCTTCGGTAATCCCGACAAGTTCTTCTGCGACATCGAGAAAACAAGCTGGGAATCCTGGACGGTCGATACCGCCAACAAGCAGATCCTCGACGCGATCCAGAATATCTGTAAGAGAGATCCCCTCTCCGGCAAGGTCGTTACCGGCGGCATCGTTACCTGCCGCGACTCGAGCTGGCTCATAAGCTGGACCATCAACCGCCAGGGCCAGTTCCAGGAGCAGCCCAAGGATCACTGCCTGATCTGGGTCTACGGCCTCAACTGCTGGCACGATGAGGGTGACTTCATCAAGAAGCCCATGTGCGACTGCACCGGTATAGAGCTTGCCGCAGAGTGGCTGTACCACATCGGCATCCCCGAGGATCAGATCATGGATCTCGCGGCAAACGAGTGCAACACCACACCCTGCATGATGCCCTATGTCACCACCTTCTTCATGCCCAGAGCAGAGGGCGACCGTCCTCTGGTCGTTCCCGAGGGCTCGGTAAACCTCGCATTCGTCGGTCAGTTCTGCGAGACCCCGCGTGACACCGTATTCACAACCGAGTATTCCATCCGCACCGGTATGGAAGCTGTGTACACCCTCTGCAACATCGACCGCGGCGTCCCCGAGGTCTGGGGCAGCGTGTACGATATCCGCGACCTGCTGTACGCAACCAGCAAGCTTCTGGACGGCAAGAAGCCGGCGGAATTCCTTCTGCCCAGTATCCTCCCCCTGCTGGGTCTTATCAAGGAGCCGCTGACCAACAATGTTGTGGCTGACCTCCTTAGGAAGTACAACATAGTTTAGTTCTGAGCCTTTAGCGGCCTGCATACCGAAAACGTGCGGAGCAAGCCATACCCGCTCCCTGAAAACAATAAGCCATTCGGGTATGGCTTGCAGCAGGGCGCAGCGTCTAACATCAAATCAATCAAAAAATACAGCAAGCTGTTGTTCGCAGCTTGCTGTATTTTCATTTGATTTACTTGCTGAGTTTTGCCTTGAGATCCTTGATAGCGATCTTTGCCGCGCGCTTTGCGGCATAAGGCAGGATGTGCTTCATCTTGTCTTCGGTCCTGACCATCTTGCTGCACTCGGGGTGCTCACGGTAGAGCCTGATGGCGTCAAACTCGCACTTTGTCGTGCAGATACCGCAGCCGATGCACTTATTCTCATCGACTATCGAGGCGCCGCAGCCCAGGCAGCGGGAGGTCTCCGCCTTGACCTGCTCCTCGGTGAACACGAGGCGGTCATCGCTGAAGCTTC
>CALZAG010000081.1 GCA_945613045.1 uncultured Clostridia bacterium
AATAAAAAGGTCGTTGTCGTGGGCTCCGGCATCACCGGCCTTGAGGTCACGGAATTTCTCAACGACGCGGGCTGCGAGGTCACGGTGATCGAGATGGCCGACGAGATCGCACCGGGTGCGTGGTTCCAGCTCGTCGACGATGAGATGGAGCGTATAAGACCTTACGGCACCAAGTTTGCGACCGGTACGAAGCTCGTGGGAATAGAGCCGGGAAGAGTGCTTACCGAAAACAAAAAGACCGGAGAAAAAGGCTTTATCGAGGCCGACAATGTTGTTCTTTCGCTCGGCGTGAGACCCGTCGACGGCCTTGTAAGGGAGCTTGAGGAGCTCGGAGTCAAAAACGTTATCGCGGTCGGCGACGCGAAAAAAAGCGGCACCATAGCCGATGCCTGCCACAGCGCGTACGACGCCGTGATGAATATCGTATAAGGGGGATAAAAGCATGATAGAGAACAAAAAGATCGTACTTACCGGCGCATCCAGCGGCATTGGTCTTGAGGTGCTAAAGCTCCTTGCCAAAGGAAAAGGCAATATCATTCTCGCGGTGTCCCGCAGCGCTGAGGAAAAGCTCGCCGACTTCGGACATAACGTTATACCTGTGAACATAGACTGCAGTACCAAAGCGGGGATAGATAAGCTCTTCCGTGTGGCCGAGGCCGCCTTCGGCAAGATCGACCTTTTCTACGCCAACGCCGGCTTCCCGTATTATGAGGAATTTGATTACGTCAATTGGGACAGGGTCAAGGTCATGTTCGATACGAACACTCTTTCCCCGATCTATACCTACGCCAAGTACAGGGAGCACCTGTCCGGCAGGGACGGCCACCTTGCATTCACAATAAGCGCCATCGGCCAGATGGCGATGCCGGGCTACGCAATTTACAGCGCCTCCAAGTTCGGGCTCGAGGGCTTCCAGCAGGCGATACGGCTTGAGAAGCCGGAGAATATGAAATTCACCTGTCTGTATCCCGTAGCCACGGACACAAACTTCTTCAAGGTCGCCGCCAACGGCGTGCAGTTTGAAAAGCCCTTCCCGGTGCAGAGCCCCAGCGTTGTGGCAAGGAAAATGGTAAAGGGCCTTGAAAAGGGCAAAAAGAGCGTTTCCCCCTGCGGACTGTTCGCTTTCGGCAAGGTGCTGATGACAATTTTCCCCTTCGTGCGCAATATCTATTGGAAGCTTGAGCTGGGCAAGCTGAAGCGCTTTGCGGCAAAGCTAAAAAGAAAGAAGAATGAAGAAAAACAGGCGGTTCACTCGGCGGAGTGACCGTGAAACATAAAAACAGCTCAGGAAACACGATTCCTGAGCTGTTTTTGCCGGCCTGTCAGACGCCGGCTTTTCTGCCTATCGCCTCGCCGTATTTTACAATCGCCTCTTTACCCTCCGAAGTGGCGTCAAAAACCTCCTGAGGGATATTGACGGCACCCTCCTTGAACAGCAGCACAATGGTAGAGCCTCCGAAGCAGAAATAGCCCTTTTCCTCGCCGCGGCGGATTACTCCGGCCTCGTGGTGATTGCATATCCTGCCGACAAGACAGGCGCCTACCTCGATCTGTGTGACGATGCCGAAATTTTTCGTATAGAGGACAGTATATTCCCGCGTGTTCTGGATAAACACAGGATGCTTGCGCACAACGATGGGCTGCACGGGATGATAGCGCCCGGGAATATGGTAATTGCGGCTTTTGAAGCCGTCGTCGATGTAGCAGTAGCGGTGGTAGTTCTCAACGCCGAGCCTCAGCACGAGGCAGGTGCCGCTGAGGTACTCCTGCGCGATCTCGCTGCCGCCGACAAGATCTTCAACATTATAATAGCTGTCCTTTATGGAAAAGACGGAATCACTGCTGATCCTGTATGCGGACATATATCCGTCGCAGGGCGAGATAAGTACGTCGGGGTCGAAGCTTACCGGGCGGGCCTCCGGCTTTATGCTGCGCGTGAAGAAGTCGTTGAAGCAGCGATAGCCGCATTCGACATATTCGCTCATATCGATGCCGTTGCGCCGCACAAAGCCCTCAATGCGCTTTGTCGAGAGACGGGTGTCCATATAGGCGCCCATGAGGGCGGTTATGAAGGGCTTTGTCATTATACTGCGGGCGGGCTTTCCGAGCCGTGTGCAGTAGCAGTATTTAAGCCCGAGAGTCATTTTTTTGCTTGCCATGTTTTTCACCTTGTTTGATACGGCCTCTGATGAAGACCGTCAGAATAAGTATGCCGCAGAACAGGAAGGTGCTGTAGAAGCTGATGCCGCGGCTCAAAAGCTCGACGCTGACGGGGTCTGCGACAATGTGCCTGAAGCCGCCCAGAAGAATGAAATCCGCAACTCCTACTGCGCCGGGAACGGGCGCCGCGTTGGAGCCGAGGACCGCGAGGGTCTGTACCGAAAAGACCTCGAAAGCCCTCGAAAAGAGTCCTCCGACGCCCATATACACACAGACGGCAACACAGATCACCGAAAGTCTCTGGGCAAGGTTGCACAGAAACACCTTTATGAGCAGCCGCGTCTCGCTTCTGATAAGGATGCCGCACTCCTTGTACTGCTTTGTTATACCAAGCAGCTTTTCGTATTTTTCGCCGTAGTTTTTAACTATGTGCAGTCGGCAAAGCAGCTTCAGGCACCAGCGGCACACAGCGAGAACTATGGCATCGTTGAAAATGCACAGAAGAAAAATGATTATAAATACTATCTGCACCACCGTGCCGAAGGCGATGAAAAGCTTGGGAGCGGGCGGCATATGCAGCAGTATCTGCGGGTTCACGGCGATACATACGCCGCTGATTACGAGTATCGATACCGTGTACATCACAAGGTTGAGCAGCAGGGCTATAGCCGCAACTGCGGCGGGGATGCCGCGGCGCATCATAACGAGCAGCGCCGCCGGCTGGCCGCCGGCCGCGGAGGGGGTGATGGCTGAAAAATATATGTCGGTTGCCGAGTAAAATACTGCGCTGCCGGCGGAACAGGGGTGCGCGAAGAAACGGCAGGTGCATTGAAGCCCGAGCCCCTCAAAATAAACAAAGCCGAAGGCGCACAGAAAAGCCGCCGCCATCCACAGCGGTTCGGCCTTGGAAAGGAAGCGTATAAAGTATCCCCAGGAAAAGCCCTTTGAGGAGGAAGTGATGATAAGCACCGTGCCGACGGAGATCGCTATGAGCAGCAGGAGCCAAAGCAGATTTTTAAGTGATTTATTCATATAATCAGTTAATCAGTTGAGATATGGTCAAACTGCCGCAATTTCGTCGTTATGTTCAACCAGTGCCGAAGAATCATATAAACTGTATGAGGCGAAATGGTACAGTTAGTATACACGCATGACCATGCTTTGTCAACTGACGGCGGCAAAAGAGTGCAAAAACATTGACAAAACAGGGAGCGGGGGAATATAATTCCTCTGTTAAGCATGATGAAAGGCGGAACCGCTATGAAAAATGTAACTGAAATGTTTGGCTCGATGGTTTTTAACGACACCGTGATGCAGGCGCGTTTGCCAAAAGAGGTCTACAAGCAGATTCAGAGATCCATTAAATTCGGTGCAAGGCTCGACAGGGAGACCGCCGATGTGGTTGCCAACGCCATGAAGGACTGGGCGATAGAAAAGGGCGTCACCCATTTTACACATTGGTTCCAGCCCATGACCGGCATAACCGCCGAGAAGCACGAGAGCTTCATTTCTCCCGTGGACGGCGGCAGGATCATCATGGAATTCTCCGGCAAGGAACTCATACAGGGCGAGCCGGACGCCTCAAGCTTCCCCACAGGCGGCCTGAGGGCGACCTTCGAGGCAAGAGGCTACACCGCGTGGGACCCCACCTCGTATGCATTTATAAAGGACGGCGTTTTGTGCATCCCGACGGCATTCTGCTCCTACGGCGGCGAGGCGCTGGACAAGAAGACCCCGCTGCTGCGCTCCATGGAGGCTCTTAACCGTCAGGGACTTCGGGTGCTGAAGCTCTTCGGCAACGACGATGTGACCGCGGTAAGGACGACCGTGGGACCCGAGCAGGAATATTTTCTCATCGACAAGAGCGTGTATGAAAAGCGCAAGGATCTGATGTACACCGGCCGCACCCTATTCGGCGTGATGCCGCCCAAGGGTCAGGAGCTGGACGACCACTACTACGGCACAATAAAGCCCCGCGTCGCGGCGTTCATGCAGGAGCTCGACGAGGAGCTCTGGAAGCTCGGCGTTCTTGCAAAGACCGAGCACAACGAGGTCGCTCCCGCGCAGCATGAGCTCGCGCCGATATACACCACGACCAATATCGCCGCCGACCATAATCAGATAACGATGGAGCTCATGCAGAAGCTGGCACGGAAATACGACATGGTATGCCTGCTGCATGAGAAGCCCTTCGCGGGCGTCAACGGCAGCGGCAAGCACAATAACTGGTCCATGACCACCAATACGGGAGCAAACCTCCTTGAGCCGGGCGAAACACCCTACGAAAACGCGCAGTTTCTGCTCATGCTCTGCGCGGTGCTTCAGGCTGTAGACGATTATCAGGACATGCTGCGGGTTTCCGTTGCCAGCGCGGCAAACGACCACCGTCTCGGCGGCGATGAGGCGCCCCCTGCCATTATCTCCGTGTTCCTCGGCGAGGAGCTCGAGGAGATACTCGGGGCCATCGAAAACAACACGCCCTACGGCGGCAAGGTCAAGGAGCAGATAAAGGTCGGCGTTCATGTGCTGCCCAAGTTCCCCAAGGACGCCACTGACCGCAACCGCACCTCGCCATTCGCCTTCACCGGCAACAAGTTCGAGTTCCGTATGCTTGGCTCCTCGGTCTCCATATCCGGCGCGAACGTCGTGCTGAACACGGCGGTCGCCGAATCCCTGCGCCAGTATGCCGACGCGCTCGAGGGCTCGGCGGATTTTGAAAACGACCTGCACGAGCTTATCCGCAGCGTGATACGCAAGCATAAGCGCATCATCTTCAACGGCAACGGCTACGGTGACGATTGGGTAAAGGAAGCCGAAGCCCGCGGCCTGCTTAATCTCCCGACCACTCCCGACTGCGTGCCCTGCTATCTTGACATGAAGAACGTTGAGCTGTTTGCAAGGCACAGGGTCTACACCGAGATCGAGCTTGCCGCCCGCTATAAGATGAAGCTGGATACATACTGCAAGGTCATCCGCATCGAGGCGCTCACCATGCAGAACATGGTCTGGCAGGATATACTGCCCGCGGCGGGCGAGTATTCTAAGGAGCTCACCGACACGGCTCTTGCAAAGAAAGCGCTCGGCGTGGAGTGTGCTTTTGAAACGGAGCTGTCGGCAAAGATCAGCGGCCTTATGGCGGGCGCCGCGGCCGGCGTGAAGGCGCTCAAGTCCGCAGTGGACAGCCTTGATGAGATCACCGATAACTATACCCGCGCTGTTGCCTGCCGCGACAGGGTGCTTGCGGCTATGAACGAGCTGCGGCTCACCATAGATGAGCTCGAGGGCTGCACCGCCGAAAAGTATTGGCCCTATCCCGGCTACGGCGAGATTCTCTTCAGCGTGAAATAATATACAGCGGCGTCAGTCTGCTTGTATATTCTGCGCATAAATGGTAGTATAATCAATATCAGCGACGGGGGAGATGCGGATTTGGAACTTAGCAAAAGGACCGTTAAGCGTATTCTGCTTATAATCACCTTTACTGTGCTCCTAATATGGGGCGTGTATAACCATAAGCAGCTCGGTGAGCTGCTCGGAAGCGTCTATTCTGTCATATCGCCGTTTATCGCGGGGCTGTGCATCGCGTATATCGTAAACGTGCTGCTGCGTCCGGTCGAAAGGCTGTGGATGAAACTGCTGAACAGGAAGAAGGGGAAGTGGCCCGAAAAGCTCAAGCGACCGCTGTGCCTGCTGCTGAGCATCCTGCTGGTAATAGGCATTATCCTTGCGATAGTCCTCATCATCCTGCCGGAGCTCAGAGACTCTGTGGCCTCGCTCATTGAGATGATCCCCTCCTATGCCGAGGAGGTGCAGAGCTGGTGGAGCTCGCTTGCGGCCTTCCTCGATAAGTATAATGTCGATCTGCCGGAGTTCGATTTCAAGCCCGATAAGCTTATAGATATCCTCAAGGACGGCGGAACGATGCTGTTCAACACCACTGCCTCGGTCACTGCGTCCATTGTGACGGCGGTCATGAATTTCGTCATCGCCTTTGCCTTTTCCATCTATGTCCTCGCCCAGAAGGAGACTTTGAAACGGCAGTCGCTGAAGGTGCTCAGGGCTGTGATGAAACCCGAAAAATTGCAGAAGCTTCTGGAGCTGCTTGAGCTGTCGAACAGGACCTTCACGAACTTCATAACCGGTCAGCTCACGGAGGCGGTCATCATAGGCGCGCTGTGTTTTGTCGGAATGACGATCTTTGGGATGCCCTATGCTCCCGCGATATCGGTGCTGGTCGGTTTCACCGCGCTCATCCCCGTGTTCGGCGCCTTTATCGGCACGGCCGTCGGCGCGTTCCTGATCCTGCTCGTGAAACCGATCCAGGCACTGTGGTTCATTGTGTTCATCATCGTCCTTCAGCAGTTTGAGGGAAATCTGATTTACCCCAAGGTCGTTGGCAAGTCAGTGGGACTGCCCGGCATATGGGTGCTCGTGGCCGTCACCGTAGGAGGCAGCGCCATGGGCGTGATGGGCATGCTGATAAGCGTCCCCGTGTGCTCAATACTCTATACGGTGTCCCGCCAGGCTGTAAACGACCGGCTTAAAATAAAAAATATCGAGCGCTGAGCGCTCAATGAAAAACGGAAGTGAAAGCAAACTGAAAAATCCCGAAGGGCCTTGCCCTTCGGGATTTTTGATGTTGTGCGTTATGCCGCTTACTTGTACATCTCGATGAGACGCTGCAGGTGCTCGTAACGGGCCTTTGCATTCTCCTCGGAGGCGGCGAACAGGGTGTCTGCCCTGTCGGGGAACTCGCGGGTAAGGCGGCTGTAGCGTGCCTCGTTCATAAGGAACTCACGGTAGCCGTCCTTGGGAGCCTTGGAGTCGAGGGTGAACTTGCCGCTCTCGGCTGCGGGATTGTAGCGGAACAGGTTCCAGTAGCCGCACTCGACGGCCTTCTTCATCTCGCCCTGGCAGTTGGTCATGCCGCCCTTGATCGAATGCATTTCGCAGGGAGCGTAGGCGATGATGAGCGAGGGGCCGGGATAGGCCTCGGCCTCCTTGATGGCCTTGAGGGTCTGGATCATGTTGGCGCCCATTGCGATCTGAGCGACGTAAACGTAGCCGTAGGTCATGGCTATCTCGGCGAGGGACTTGGACTTTATCTCCTTGCCCGCTGCGGCAAACTGCGCGACCTGGCCGATGTTGGAGGCCTTGGAGGCCTGACCGCCGG
>CALZAG010000082.1 GCA_945613045.1 uncultured Clostridia bacterium
GAGGAAAAATTCAAATTTATCAGAGATTTCCTTGACAACTTCGGCGACGCGACCATAAACGGCACCGTAAACGAGCACGAAAGCGGCAAGACCACATGGCTGTTCGGCAGAAGCGAGGACTGCGATTTCGTATATTCCGCTCCCAAGGCCTCCCGCAGGCATTTTCAGATCGAGCTGTGCGACGGCCACTACTACATTCAGGATCTCGGCTCTACCAACGGCACCTATGTCAACGGCCGGAGGATAGACCGCAAGGAGCGCATTTTCTCCGGCGACGTCATCACCATGGGCGGGGTCGATATCGTCTTTTCAAAGGATATGCTGTTTTAAAAAGGGTGCAATTATGATATATCGTGATTTTCAGGGCGAAAAGCTATCCATGCTGGGCTTCGGCACCATGCGCCTGCCCCTCCTCCCCGGCGGCGGAGAGGCCGACATCGATCAGGCCCAGGTCGATAAAATGACCGACTACGCCATCGAGCACGGCGTAAACTACTTTGACACCGCTTACCCCTACCACGGCAGCTGCTCCGAGATCGCCATCGGGAAGGCTTTGGCGCGGCATCCGCGGGATAAATTCAATCTCGCCGACAAATACCCCGGCCACCAGATCTACGACAAGTCCAGGGCTCCCGACCCCGCGGCGGTCTTTGCCGACCAGCTCAAAAAATGCGGCGTTGAGTACTTCGACTTCTATCTCATGCACAATGTCAACGAAAACTCCATCACAAACTACCTCGACGAGGAGCTCGGCATCGTTGATTTCTTCGTCCGCCAGAAGGAGCTGGGCAAGATACGCCATCTCGGCTTTTCCTGCCACGGCAGCGTCGAAAACACAAAGCAGTTTCTCGACGCCTGCGGCGAGCATATGGAATTCTGCCAGATACAGCTCAACTACCTCGACTGGTCGCTGCAGGACGCAGAGGGCAAGTACAAGCTTCTGACGGAGCGGGGCATCCCCGTTTGGGTAATGGAGCCCGTCCGCGGCGGGAAGCTCGCTAAGCTCGACGAGCGCGATGAGGCGCTTCTTCGCTCAATGCATCCGGACTACAGCACCGCGGCATGGGGCTTCCGCTGGCTGCAGGGGCTTTCCAATGTCACAATGGTGCTCAGCGGTATGTCAAGCTTTGAGCAGATGGTTGACAACGTTAAGAACTTCGACGAGCTCAGGCCTCTCAGCGCCGAGGAGTGCAATGTGCTTTACGGCATTGCCGACAAGCTCAAGAACACCGTGCCCTGCACCGGCTGCCGCTATTGCTGCAAGGGCTGTCCGCAGGGGCTGGACATACCCATGCTTCTTAATCTTTATAACGATCTAAAGCTCTCCAGCAGCGTGAACGTTATCATGCGCGCCGACGCGCTGCCCGAGGCAAAGCGTCCCGAGGCCTGTATCGGCTGCGGCCAGTGCGCCGACGCCTGCCCCCAGCACATAGACGTCCCCGCCGCTCTGGGCGATTTCGCCGCCCGCCTCGCGGAACTGCCCACATGGGCTCAGATCTGCCGCAAGCGCGAGGAGGCCGCGAACTCCGCCAAGTGACACGTCATGCAGAAACACCATGCGCTTATTCAATGCGCATGGTGTTTTTTCGGTCATTTATTCTTTTTCACATATTCCGCGAGCTGCTCAAAGCTGCCGTGGGGATACACGGAGATGTCCTTGTTTTCCCTGTTTATCATGCAGTCGGTGATGAGAAAAACGCTCATGCCGGCTTCCTGCGCGGCCATGTCCTCGGTCACGTCATTGCCGACCATCAGGCAGTCGGACGGCTTCACGTTCAGCTGCCGGGCAACATCCGTGTAATACGCGGGATTGGGCTTGCAGAAGCGGGAGTTTTCATACGTTGTCCTCAATTCGAAATCCTCCGGCTCAAGTCCCGCCCAGCGGATGCGCCTTTCGGTCGCGGCGGCGGGAAAAATGGGATTTGTCGCAAGGGCGACGCGAAAGCCTGCGTCCTTTAACGCTTTGACGGTGCGGGCCGCAGCGGGATTAAAGCCGCAGACGGCTCTTGCTTTTTCAAATTCATTCGTGTAAAACTCGTCGAAAAGCGGTCTGTCCGCCAGCGCGTCCTCCCCGAAGATGTTCGCAAACTCGCTCCAGAAGGCGTCCTCATTGCTGCGGGAGCCGTCGTTGCGTATCATAGCGGCGGTACCCTTCCAGACAGCGTCGACAAGCGGCCTTGCCTCGTAGCCGTGCGGCGAAAGCTTCCCTGCAAGATGCTTAAAATACTCTTTTACAAACACATCCTGATCCATCGGGAGCAATGTCGCGTCCAGATCAAACAGTATCATCTCAGGCATTTTCACGTCCTCATGCTTCCTTCTTTTTTCCGCCGTCTATAATGTTCCTCTTAGTATAAAATAGCCCGATCACAACAGTCAGCAGATCGACCCCCAAAAACACCCAGAACAGAGGATCCGTGAAATCGAACTTCTCCCCGATGACGGTGAACCAGACCATGCTGGGCAGCAGCGCGAGCATAGAGCCTGCGATATACGATGAATACCGGGTGCGCAGCAGGCCGAACAACACTCCCTGCACCTCCATGGAGAGATGCAGCGTGTGCACCGCAAAGCAGAAGGTGAAGCTGTAATTTGATGCGTTGTTGAAATAGCGCTTAAATTTCGGATACTTCTCCATCATGCCGTCAAAGGTCAGGCCCTTTGAGAAGCGCCCCACAAGATATGAGACCGATATGCACAGCAGCGTCCCGACGGTGTTTATGACAAGCGCCAGAGGCAGGTCGAATATCAGCGAGCAGCCAACGAGTATGGCCGCGTAGGGCAGGCAGGAGAAGCCCTTGAAAACGAACAGGGCAAGTATGACCGCCGCCGCCAGCGGCTTGTTATCATCGACCGCGGCAATGATCTGATCCACCTGAAGCGTGCCGTTGAGAAGCAGGACACCCACCGCCGCCGCAACGATCACCATTATTATTATAGGTAAATACAGCCTTAGTTTTTTCAACATTTTTTATCCTCAGAAGCTTACTACTTCCAAATGCTCAAGCAATATCTTCAGCCCTATGAGTATAAGCACTATACCGCCGGCAAGCTCCGCCTTTGATTTATACTTTGCTCCGAACACGTTTCCCACAACAATTCCTGCGCCGGAGAGGACAAAGGTGGTGACTCCGATAAGCACAGCCGCGGCAACGATGTCCACGCCGAGGAATGCAAAGCTTATGCCCACCGCAAGAGCGTCGATACTGGTGGCCAGCGCGAGGGGCAGCATGGTTTTGAAGGAAAAGCTGTCGTTTGCCTCGTCTTCCCCGCCTGCGATAGCCTCCCTTATCATGCCGCCGCCTATCACAGCAAGCAGCACGAAGGCTATCCAGTGGTCGATACTGACTATAAAGCGCTCGAATTTAAAGCCCAGCAGGAAACCGATAAGGGGCATCAGCGCCTGAAAGCCACCGAAGTATATGCCCACGGTGAGTATGTGCTTCGCCCCCACCTTTTTAACGGAAAGTCCCTTACATATCGCTACCGCGAAAGCGTCCATACTCAGCGCCAGGGCGATAAGAAACAAATCAAAAAAGCTCAATTATTCCTTCACCTTATTTTTTCAGATATAATGAAAATTTATAACAATCCCCTGTCGTTGTCAAGGAATGTATTCCTTGACATATAAGAACATTGTGTTAAAATTAATACTATATCGGCAATTTTGTTCAGATATTACGAGTATATAAAAAGAGGTAAAGCTATGAGTAATGAAAAACGCCGCTTTGGCGACCGCCGTGACGGAAAGCTTTTGAGGAATATCGACGGTATGCACCTTATTATGCCCATGATATACCCCAACCGCTGCGATAACGAGGCCTTTATATCCGAGCGCATCGACCTTACGAACGTCGATAAGTACATCGAGAAGCGAAATGCGAAAAACCCTGTGTTCAAGTTTACTCTGTTCCACCTTATTGTCGCCGCGGTATTGAAGGTTATCGTCCTTCGCCCCAAGCTCAACCGTTTCATCGCCAACAAGAATTTGTATCATCGCAATGAGCTCACGGCCTCTTTCGTTATAAAAAAGCAGTTCAACGACGTTTCCGAGGAGGGTACGGCTTTTATCCGCGCCGGAGAGGACTCAACGGTAGATTCGCTGCGCGAGGATCTTTACAAGCAGATAACGAGCGTCAAAGGCGGCGGCGGCAATTCCACGACCGATGCGCTGGACTTCCTCAACAAGCTCCCCCGCTTTATAGTCAAGTTCTTTGTCGCGCTCATGCGCTTTTTGGACCGCCACGGCCTCGTGCCCAAGTCGCTTATCGCCGCAGACCCCTACTATGCCTCCGTCATTCTCTCAAACCTCGGCTCCATCAAGCTGCGCAGCGGCTATCATCACCTTACCAACTGGGGCACCACCTCCCTGTTCGTCGTGGTCGGTGAGATGAAAAAGCGCGTTTTCGTTAATGCCGACGGCAGCGAGGAATACCGCAACAGCGTGGATCTCGGCCTTACCATAGACGAGCGCCTTGCCGACGGCTATTACTACTCAAAAAGCGTGCGGCTTCTCAAGTATATACTCGAGCACCCCGAATGCCTTGAACGTCCATTCAGCGAGCCGGTCGATTACGAGGCAAAGTAAAACACAGCAGAGCGAAACGAATCCAAAAGATGCAGCCTCAAAAAGGCTGCATCTTTTCTCATTTTTTAACGGCTCACCTGTCCGGCATCCTCCGGCGTCGGATCGTATTCCAGTATATCGCCCGGCTGGCAGCGGAGCACCTCGCATATCGCCGCCAAGGTCGAAAAGCGTATGGCGCTTATGCGTCCGTTTTTCATTTTTGAGAGATTCACATTGGCCACGCCGACCTTTTCCGACAGCTCGTTAAGGCTCATTTTCCTGTCCGCCATAACTCTGTCGAGCCTGAGTATGATATGTCCCACTTCCGGCGCCCCCGTTCACAGAGTCTCGTCAGACTCACGCTGGAGCCGAACGCCGTAATTGAATACGGTCACAAGGCACATCGCCACGGCAAAGGCAATGATGACGCCCCACTGAATGCAGATACCGGCGTCACGCCCGGCGGACATGAACGACGCGGAAAGCGTTTCCGCTATCGATGCGCAAACGGCGACCGGCAGCAGCGAAAAGCTGAACAGCTTCATTTTCTTCACAAGCGCCTCGCTGAATGGAGTTTCACATTTTTGTATCACTTTGAAAAGTCCTCTGAGAATCCACAGTGAGACAACTACCGAGACCAGAAACACAGCAATGAAGGCCAGTACCACGACGAGATCGCCGGATCTGTACACCGACGCGTCCGTCACGGCGTCAATGACCTTCCGGCCGTCCTGCGTGCGGATGACCGCGGAGGAAAAATCATTGTTGAAAAAACTTATGTTCATTCTCATTTCCTGGTCCTCGGGAGGGTTTATCTTCTCGCCGTCGGAGAGCATGCCGGACGGGTCGTCGCTTGACGAATAAGAGAATCCGTCGGCGAGCATATTCCAGAACGTATCGAATTTCTCGGCGTTTATGCTTATCTCGGCATTGTTTTTCATACTTACAACAACGGCGTCCTCAGGGAGCGACGCGGTAAATACGGTTGCTATCACCGCAGCGACAGTCATTATCGCAGTGACGATCGCCAGTATCATAGTGATAATGCTCCCAAGCTTTCCGAATCTGTGTGCCTTTTTGATAGTATCAGTTTTCATTTGATCTGCCTCCAGCGCAAAACATAAAAAATTTAACGTTTATCGTTATGAATGCATTGTAACAGAGGGAAAACATATTGTCAACAGTTTTTTAATGTTTTTCGTTAAAAATTTTAAGTGATTCATTAACCGAAGCATTAAGCAGCTCACGCCGTCTGCAAATCGGGCCGTTATGCTGTTTAACTTTTGTCATTGTCTTGTAAAACAAAGCTTTGCATGATATATTAATAATTTGTAGATAAATATATAATATAGTTACTTTATCTGCTAAATTAATCTCCGGGGCACGCCAGTCTCGGGAAAGGATGTAGAAATGAAAAAAAGCGAAAAAACCATGGACAAGATCGTTGCCCTGTGCAAAAACCGCGGCTTCGTGTACGCCGGCAGCGAGATCTACGGCGGCCTGGCCAACACCTGGGACTACGGCCCCCTCGGCGTTGAGTTCAAAAACAACGTAAAGAAGGCCTGGCTCAAGAAATTCGTTCAGGAGTGCCCCTATAACGTGGGCCTTGACGCCGCCATCATCATGAACCCCCAGACCTGGGTCACGACCGGCCATGTGTCCAGCTTCTCCGATCCCCTGCTCGACTGCAAGGCCTGCAAGGCCCGCCACCGCGCCGACAAGCTCATCGGTGAGGAGCATCCCGAGGTCAACGTCGATGCCATGAGCTTCGACGAGATGGACGAGTTCATCGCCTCGCATGAGGACATAGTCTGCCCCGTCTGCGGCAAGCACGACTTCACCCCCATCCGCAAATTCAATCTCATGTTCAAAACCGCCATCGGCGTTACCGAGGACTCGAGCAGCACCTGCTACCTGCGCCCCGAGACCGCTCAGGGCATTTTCGTTAACTTTGCAAATATCCAGCGCACCACCCGCAAGAAGCTGCCCTTCGGCGTATGCCAGGTCGGCAAGGCCTTCCGCAATGAGATAACCCCGGGCAACTTCGTTTTCCGCACCCGCGAGTTCGAGCAGATGGAGTGCGAGTTCTTCTGCAAGCCCGGCACCGACCTTGAGTGGTTCGCTTACTGGAAGGACTTCTGCAAAAACTGGCTGATATCTCTCGGCATCAGCGAGGAAAACCTCCGCCTGCGCGATCACGAGCCGGCAGAGCTTGCCTTCTATTCCCGCGCCACCACCGACATCGAATACGCCTTCCCGTTCACCGACTGGGGCGAGCTCTGGGGCATCGCCGACCGCACCGACTATGACCTCGGCCGCCATCAGGAGGCCTCCGGCAAGGATCTGACCTACTTCGATCAGGACAGCGGTGAGCACTACATCCCCTATGTAATCGAGCCCTCCCTCGGCTGCGACCGCGTTGCGCTCGCCTTCCTCTGCGAGGCCTACGACGAGGAGGTCGTCGGCAAGGATAAGAAGGGCAACGACGATATCCGCACCGTCCTGCACCTGCATCCGTCACTTGCGCCCTTCAAGTGCGCCATCCTCCCCCT
>CALZAG010000083.1 GCA_945613045.1 uncultured Clostridia bacterium
CGGGGACACTGCGGGTATGAACCGCATGCTCTAGCCAACTGAGCTATGCCGCCATTCTCAAATGAGCAATTGGAATTATACAAGACATAGCCCCTCTTGTCAACAAGTTTTTTAAATTTTCCCGAAAATTTCGGTCTTAGGTCCTATACTCAGGATGGCAGATAATTCATGGGATCGACGCTCTGTCCGTCCTTGCTCATTGCAAAGTGGATGTGGCTTCCCTGCCCTATTTCGCAGATGGCGGTTTTGCCCACGGAACCGATCACGTCGCCGCTCTCGACCTTGTCGCCGACGGAAACGGTGGGGGTATCGGCCAGGTTCGAGTACACGGTTTTTATTCCGTCGCCGTGCTGTATGACGACCGTGGTTCCGTAAAGGTCATCCTGCTCGACGCTCACGACCTCGCCGTCGGCGGCCGCGCACACGACCTCGCCCTGCTGGGCAAGTATATCAACGCCGTCATGGGTACGCCAGTCGGCCATGGTCACGTCGTATTCAAGCGCCTCCACGGTGTAGTCCCTCTCAACGTCACCTATAACGGGCCATATCCACGACGTGGGCTCCTCCCAGACGTCGTCCTCAGACCATGTGCCCGCCGCTACCACGTCGCTGTCGTCCGAGCTTACGGTCTTGGGAGGGTCATTATCCACCTCGGGAGCCGCACCGGTGTCGGTCGACTCGGGACGAGCGTTTTCAAGGGTGATGCCGGGGTCAATGTCCACGGTACCCGGGGATCGGTGGGTCGCCAGACTGTAGGCCGAAACGCCTATCACTGCTACACATAGTGCAAGGACTATGTAAAAGCCCTTGCCGGCAAAAAACTTATCAAGCTTGCCGCTTTTATTGTTTTCCATAGATAAACCTCCTGTTGGATTTATCTATATTGTTGACAATATTCAGCGATTATATGCAATGAAAGGCAAGTTTTCACTTGCCTTTCATAAACTCCTTAATTTTGTCAAAGCTCTCGTCGCTTATGACGTGCTCTATGCGGCAGGCATCCCGCACCGCCGTTGCCGGAGACACGCCCATACGCTCAAGCAGGCTCGACAGGGTCTTGTGCCGCTCGTACATTTTTTCTGCGATCTCCCTGCCGGTACCGGTAAGCTCTATATAGCCTGCCTCATCGACAGTAACATAGCCGTTCTCCCGGAACTGCTTTACCGCGACGCTGACGGACGGGCGCGAATAGCCCAGCTCGTTTGCGAGGTCTATGCTTCGCACGAACCCATTTCTCTCCTTGAGTATCAGCAGCGTTTCAAGGTAGTGCTCAGCCGACTCCTGAATCTTCATCATCTGTCTCCTTATCACACTTTTTCGCGCATTTTGCGCAGTCGCCGCAGCAGCCGGTCCTGCCCTTTCGTATGCTGTACACAGCATAGGCAAGCCACACCGCAAGCACAGCGATTATCACGATCTCCATATCAGATTATCACTCCCGCAAGGAGGTACACCACATAAGCCACGAGCCACGCGACACAGCACTGCGAGAGCATGACAAGCACGGTCTTAAAGCCGCTGCCGAGCTCTCTTTTTACCGCCGCAAGAGCCGCCACACATGGAGTGTAGAGCAGGCAGAACACAAGAAAGCTCACTGCCGACCGCAGGCTGAACAGCCCGCCGAGGGCTGCGGCGCCGAGATTGGTGCCGACGCCCATAAGTACGCCAAGGGTGCTTATGACCGCTTCCTTGGCCATTACGCCGGTCACAAGGGCGGTCGCCACGCGCCAATCGCCGAAGCCGAGGGGCGCAAAAATCGGAGCCAGCCATGCGCCTACTATTGCAAGCAGACTGTCGGTGCTGCCGGCCTCTACCACGTTCAGGCGCACATCAAAGCTCTGCAGGAACCATATTATTATAGTCGCCACAAAGATCACGGTGAACGCACGCTGTATGAAATCCCATGCCTTTTCCCACATGAGCAAAAGCACGCTCTTGAGAGACGGCATACGGTAGTTCGGCAGCTCCATCACGAAGGGCACGGGCTTGCCGGTGAATGTGGTCTTGCTCAGTACCTTTGCCGCTATTATCCCCACTAACATCCCGAAAACATACAGGCAGGTCATCACCAGCCCCCCGTGACCGGGGAAAAACGCCGCCGTGAACACCGCGTAAATGGGTATCTTGGCAGAGCAGCTCATAAACGGCACCAGCAGCATCGTCATTTTCCGGTCGCGGTCAGAGGACAGGGTCCGCGTCGCCATTATCGCGGGAACAGAGCAGCCGAAGCCGATAAGCATCGGCACGAAGCTGCGTCCCGAAAGTCCTATGCGGCGCAGAAGCTTATCCATGACAAACGCCACGCGGGACATGTATCCCGTATCCTCCAGTATTGCGAGGAAGAAAAACAGTACGACGATAAGGGGCAGGAAGCTGAGCATACTGCCCACGCCTGCAAACACGCCGTCTATCACGAGGCTTTGTACAACGGGGTTTAAGCCGTATGCCGTCAGCAGGCCGTCCACCCACGCGGTAAAGCTGTCTATCCCCATCGCAAGCAGATCCGACAGCCATTTGCCCAAAACGCTGAAGGTCATCCAGAAAATGAAGGCCATTATTGCGATGAAGGTCGGGATGGCAAGGTATTTATTGGTGAGGATCTTATCGATCCTAACGCTGCGGAGCATCTCCTTGCTCTCCTGAGCCTTTACGACGGTTTCAGCGCACACCGCCTCGATGAAGCGATAGCGCATATCGGCAAGAGCCGCGTTTCGGTCAAGCGTGCTCTCATCCTCCATTTCGAGCACCGCGTGCTCTATGAGCTCCAGCTCGTTATCACTGAGCTTGAGAGCGGCCGTTATGTCCTCATCGGCCTCGATAACGCGGGTCGCCGCAAAGCGCGAGGGCACGCCGATATTGTCGGCATGATCCTCCACGACGTGGCTGACGGTATGTATGCAGCGGTGTACGGGGCCGGCCGAGCAGAAATCTATCCTGCGGGGCCTGAGCTTTTTCTCGGCGGTGTCGGCCACGACGCGCATGAGCTCGTCAACGCCGTCGTTCTTCGCGGCTGAGATGGGCACAACCGGAATGCCGAGCCTTTCCGACAGGCCGTTTATATCAACAGAGCCGTGGTTTCCCAAAAGCTCATCCATCATATTCAGCGCCAGCACCAAGGGCTTTCCCATCTCGATGAGCTGCAGGGTCAGGTACAGGTTGCGCTCGATATTCGTCGCGTCGGCGATGTTTATGATGACGTCCGGCTTCTCGTTTATTATAAAATCGCGGGTAACCTTCTCCTCCCCGGAATAGGGGCGGATCGAATAAATGCCCGGCAGGTCTACAAGGCTGTAGTTTTTATATCCTATGATCTGCCCTATCTTATGCTCAACGGTAACGCCGGGGAAATTTCCGACGTGCTGGTTGGAGCCCGTAAGCTGGTTAAAAAGAGTTGTCTTTCCGCAGTTCTGATTGCCTGCAAGCGCTATGACCATACTATATCTCCTCTCTGGGCCTTACCTCGATCTTTGAGGCGTCATCCTTTCGGAGCGTCATGGTATAACCCCGAAGAAATATCTCTATAGGGTCCCCGAGTGGGGCCACCTTGCGGACTGTCACCTCAGTGTGAGGTATGAGCCCCATGTCAAGCAGATGACAGCGCAGATTGCCCTCTCCTCCCACTGTCAGGATCACAGCCGGCTTTCCGATCGGCAGCTTATCAAGCGTCATATATTAAACCTCCGTGTCAGTTACATCTAACATTGTTAGTGTACACTAACGCGGAGGCTTTGTCAATATAAACGCCGTATTTTTTACGTTTCAACAGTGCATATCGTTTCAAGGCTGTCCATGCTTAGGACCTTCATTCCGAGGTCGGAGAGGATATACGCGCAGTCCCCGATATATAGGCCACGGGAGCTTCCCCAGTATTCTCCGAGGTCGATATTCGCACGCTGCTTAAAGCCACCCTCGTCGCTGTAGGAGAACACAAGGTATTTGTTCTCTGCGCCGAAGGCTATCAGGGCTTTCTCCGGAGACACAAGGATCGCCTTGTGATTGTACAGCGCCTCACTGTAGCTGTCGTCGAGGTTGAGCGTATGCTTTGCCGTTACGTTTGCCTTGTCGCTTATATCGAACATGACAAGCTTCAGCCCCTCGGTCGCACCGCTGTCCTCATCCGCTTCGCTTCCGAGTCCGAAAAGTCTTGTATCCGACCATGGATGCAGGTACTCGGAAAAGCCGCTGATCTTCAGCTCGCTCAGTATCTTCGGGTTTTTCGGGTCCGACACGTTCACCGCGAACAGCGGATCGACCTGGCGGAAGGTACAGAAGTAAACAAAGTCTCCGTCAAAGCGCACCGAGTACACCCGCTCGCCCTCGGCAAGTCCCTCGACCGCCGCGAGCTGCTTCAAATTGCCGTCGAGGATATACAGGCCGTTTGACGAGGCTTCTTCCTCCTCCGGCCACTCCCAGTTTTCAAAGCCGTGTTTTTCGTCGGTGTATACGGTGTAGTGCTCCGGCTCCCGCGTGGTCACGAGCCTGAGATTGCCCTCGTATTCGTCCATCGAAAACTGGCTCTCGAGAAAACCCTTCACCGTTCCCGTCGCGGCGACGGTAAGGTCCGCCGCGTTTATGCGGGTGATGTCCGTGAACTGCTCTCCGGCATAGTCCTTTACGGTGTACACATCCTCCCTGCGCTCGTTTGACCAGGTCTCCTCGTAGCGGGACGAGGCAAGATACAGACTGCTCTCGTTCATATAAAGCTGGGTTCCCGCACCGAGGACCGCTCGCTGCGCCGTCTGATCTCCGCTTTTCACATCGCAGCACGCAGCGACGACATAGCTTGCGCCGGACATCCCGGGTGCTATGCTGATACAATCACATTGGGCAAGACTGCTCTTTCCGTTTCTGTAATAGCTCGGAACGTAGGTCTGCGGATTGTCCTCATCCGGCTCGTTCCACACGGTGTAGGTGCTTATAAGATACAGCTTTCCGTCATAAAGCCTGCTCGCGAGCAGCCAGCCGTCCTGTCCGACGGTATCCCTGAGAACGGGAGCGGAGGGGTCAGAAACGTCGTAGAACTCAGCGATCGTTTTTTCGGTCTCGGCGGCCGTTCCGTACGGCACGCTGTCTTCACAGATAAAATAGCCGCCTTCATTCTTAACGAGCACCAGCACGTTATCACAGATATACATCTCGCTCACACACCGGTTTTCTCCCGAGGCGGCGATGGAGCCGATCTTCCGGCTGTTTTCGCCGTCGGCCTTATAGATGACGATATCGCCCGAGCTGAGGGCATAGATATACTCGCCGTCGGTCTTGACGATGTCTCCCTCGTCAACGCCCTCGACCTGGACGTTGGTGCCGGAGTATTCGCCGCTCTCCTCCTTCACCGCGGCATCGGCTGTGGACTCAGCGTCAGCGGCGTAAAAGACTCCGTCGTTGAGCAGCGCGGCATCAGCATTATCATACTGATCCTTTATTGCGGCATACACCTGCGCGTAGTCTTTAACCTGCTTCGCCGTCTGCCCGTCCTGACGCGCCGTGCAGGCCGCAAGAGAGCACAGCAGGACTATGCTCAATATAAAAGCAATGATTTTTTTCATGACCGCCTCCTGTAATAGCATGGTATTTATTTAGTATCTGCTCTTCAGACGGCAAAAACGCGGAAAAAGTTTCATAAAAAAAGAAAGAGATGCTGATCTCTTTCTCTTTTTATGCAATTATGTGCCGAGATACGCGGCCTTGACCTTTTCGTCCGCAAGCAGCTGTGCGCCCGTGCCGCTCATGGTGATGCGGCCGGTCTCGAGGACGTAGCCGGCGTGGGCGGTCTTGAGCGCCATGTTCGCGTTCTGCTCGATAAGAAGCACCGTAACGCCGCGGGCATTGATCTCCTTTATGATATCGAAGATGCCGCGGACGATGATCGGCGCAAGTCCCAGCGACGGTTCGTCCATCATGATTATCTTGGGACGGCTCATCAGCGCTCTGCCAACGGCAAGCATCTGCTGCTCGCCGCCGGACAGGGTGCCGCCCTCCTGCCAGGAGCGCTCCTTGAGTCTCGGAAACAGGTCGTACACCCAGTTAAGGTCCTCGGTCAGATCGTCATTGCGAAGATAAGCGCCGATCTTGAGATTTTCGAGAACGGTGAGATCCGGAAATATCTTTCTGCCCTCGGGAACAAGGGTTATGCCCTTTGAAACAATAGCGTTGGGCTCCTTTGCCGTTATATCCTCGCCATTGAACTCGATGCTGCCGGCGGCGGGCTTAACAAGGCCGGCGATGGCGCGCAGCGTGGAGCTTTTTCCGGCGCCGTTTGCGCCAATGAGGGTGACTATCTCGCCCTCGGGCACGTCAAAGCTGACGCCCTTGACGGCCTCGATGCCGCCGTAATTGACCTTGAGGTCTTTGATCTTCAGTATAGCTTCACTCATCTTCAACGACCCCCAGATATGCGTCTATAACGTGCTGATTATTCTGAACTTCCTTGGGCGTGCCCTGCGCGATCTCGGAGCCGAAGTCGATGACGTAGATATAGTCGGAGATCTGCATGACAAGGTCCATATGGTGCTCGATAAGGAAGATGGTAAGACCGTATTTCTCGCGTATCTCACGGATGAACTGCGCAAGCTCCAGCGTTTCCTGCGGGTTCATGCCGGCCGCCGGCTCATCCAGAAGCAGAAGCTTCGGATCGGCTGCAAGCGCACGGGCGATCTCCAGACGGCGCTGAAGGCCGTAAGGCAGGCTCGTTGCGATCTCGTCCTTGTACTTGTCAAGGCCCTGCTCCTCCAGAAGCGCCATGGTCTCCTCGCGCATGCGCTTTTCCTCCTTGGCGTTGCCGCGGAAGGTGGCCGAGAACACGTTCTGCTTCGCGTTCATGTGCTTTGCTATGAGGACGTTTTCAAAAACGGTCATGCTCTTCCAGAGGCGGATGTTCTGGAAGGTACGGGCAATGCCCTTCTTTGTTATTTTGTCCGGTGTGTTGGATATGACCTTGCCGAGGTACATATCGCCGTTTTCGCCCTTATAGGCCTTTTTCATCTTGCCCTGCGGATGGTTGCGGACGATGGGCTCGCCCATGAACTCAACCAGGCCGTTTGTCGGCTCGTAAACGCCGGTGATGCAGTTGAAGGC